>JBDSAN010000478.1:0-3171 GCA_039922115.1 Jatrophihabitantaceae bacterium | reverse complement strand
GGTGAATTCGTCGAGCAGGTTATCCGGCCGACCGGGCTGATCGACCCCGAGGTGGTGGTCAAGCCCACCAAGGGCCAGATCGATGACCTTGTGCACGAGATCCGGGTCCGGGCCGAGAAGAACGAGCGGGTGCTGGTCACCACGCTGACCAAGAAGATGTCTGAGGACCTCACCGACTACCTGCTCGAACTGGGCATCCGGGTGCGATATTTGCACTCCGAGGTGGACACCCTGCGCCGGATCGAACTGCTGCGCGAGCTTCGGATGGGCGAGTACGACGTGCTGGTCGGCATCAACCTGCTTCGTGAGGGGCTCGACCTGCCCGAGGTATCCCTGGTCTCGATCCTGGACGCCGATAAGGAGGGCTTCCTGCGATCGGGAACATCGCTGATCCAGACCATCGGCCGGGCGGCTCGTAACGTGTCCGGCCAGGTGCACATGTACGCCGACTCGGTCACCCGCTCGATGGCGCAGGCGATCGATGAGACCAATCGGCGGCGAGCCATCCAGATCGCCTACAACACCGAACACGGCATCGATCCCACCCCGCTGCGCAAGCGGATCTCCGACATCACCGAGTTGCTGGCGCGCGAGGCCGAGGACACCGAGGAGCTGCTGGGTACCCAGGCGCCGGTCGGCGGCTCGGGTCGGTCACAGTCGCGCGGCAAGTCCCCGACTCCGGGCCGGGGTGGGCGTGGTGCGGCATCGAGCGGCGTGGTCGGGGTCGGTGCGCATGCCGATGGCAAGTTGGACGTGGCCGCGATGCCGCGAGCCGAGCTTGCCGACCTGATCCAGCAGCTCAATGACCAGATGCTGGCCGCCGCCCGCGAGTTGCAGTTCGAGGTCGCGGCACGGCTCCGCGACGAGATCGGCGAGTTGAAGAAGGAGCTGCGCGGTATGGATGCGGCAGGTGTCCGATAACCGGAACCGACCCGGAAGCCGCCGCGATGCTGGCAGTACCGGCCACGAGCACAAGGTTCGTGCGCATACCGGACGGCTGGTCGCAGCCGCTGCTGGCATGATCGGTGAGCGGAGCGACCCGCCAAATGGGTGGATCGTGCTCACCGATCCGGAGGGAACGGGTTTGCCTGCAGCGACCGAACGACGGAACCGATCATGGTTGCGAGGCATCGTGATCTTCGCCGTTGTGGTGGTGGTGCTACTGGTGGTGGCAGATCGGCTGGGCGCTGTGGTCGCCGAGCGCAAGGTTGCCAGCAAGGTGCAGTCATCGCAGCACCTGACCAGCAAGCCGTCGGTGACCATCGAAGGTTTTCCCTTCATAACTCAGGTCATCAGCAATCGGTACCAGGCGATCCGGTTGACCGCGAAGGATCTGTCGGTGGGCGCCGGTGACAGCCGGATTCAGATCAGCTCGTTGGCCGCCCGGCTGACCGGTGTTCGAGCAACCGACAATTACTCCGGCGTCACGGCCCGGTCGGTGCACGGCACCGCGACGGTCGGTTATGCGGCACTGTCTCAGGTGATCGGCGTGCAGATTGGCTACGCCGGGCCGAGTTCGGACGGTACGGGCCGGGTTCAGGCGAGCCAGACCGTCAGCGCGCTCGGCCGCTCGATCAGCGGCACCGTCAGCGCCGTGGTGGGAGTCTCGGACGGCCAGTTGCTGACCTTCAGCGCGGTGAAGGTCAGCGCCGCGGCGGCCGGCGTCACGCTGCCGCAGGCGGTCATCGACCAGTTCTCCTCGATTTTCGCCAAGAAGCTGTCGCTGGCCGGCCTGCCATTTGGCCTGCGGATCCAGCAGCTCACCGCGACCGCGGCAGGCGTCACGGTGACGGCCGAGGCCAGCAACGTGACCCTCGGCTGATCGACGGCCCGCACCGCGAGCCACCGGCAATGAGCGGGTTGAGAGCGTCCGCACAGCAGATTTCTACCCCTAGTTGCGGCGTGGTTTAACCGCTAAGTAACTATTGACCCGATATCCAAGGTGTGTTCGATCCAATGCCCCCACTAGCAAGGATCTGTCATGCCTCGATCTCGAATGCTGGCCGCGATCTGCGCGGTCATCGCCCTGCCTATCGCGTTGCTTGCCCCGGCGGCGCAGGCGGCCACCTCGAAGTACACCCTGGTGACCGAGCCGGCCGACAACTACCAGAAGATCTACGCCCTCATCAACAGCGCGACCTCCACGCTGGACATGACCATGTACGAACTGGCCGACACCACCGCGCAGACCGACCTGGCCAACGCTGCCAGCCGCGGCGTGAACGTCCGGGTCGTGCTCGACATCAACCGCGAGCAGTCCAACAACCAGACCGCCTACAACTACCTGTCCAGCCACGGCGTGCACGTCGTGTGGGCGCAGACCAAGTACGCCGCGACCCACCAGAAAACCATCACCGTCGATGGCATCACCTCGGCGATCATGTCCGGCAACCTGACCAGCCGCTACTACTCGACCAGCCGCGATTTCGCCGTGTTGGACACCAACCTGATCGACATCGCCGCGATCGAGAAGGTGTTCAACGCCGACTTCGCCGGTACCGCGATCACGCCGACCGATGGCGACAACCTGACCTGGAGCCCGACCGATTCGCAGACCAAGCTGCTCGCCCTGATCAACTCGGCAACCTCGACGCTGTCGGTCGAGAACGAGGAGATGGCCGACACTGCCGTGACCAATGCGCTGGTGGCAGCGGCCAATCGGGGCGTCAAGGTGCACATCACGATGACCGCCAACAGCAGCTACGACACCGCGTTCAACCAGTTGAAGGCTGCCGGCGCGGTGATCCACCTGTATGCATCGACCGCCTCGCTCTACATCCACGCCAAGGTCATCGACGTCGACGCCGCGCTGACCAGCCACCGCGCCTATGTCGGCTCGATCAACTTCTCCGACTACTCGCTCAACAAGAACCGCGAACTCGGCTTCATCAGCTCCGATACCGGCATTGACGCCGGCTTGGACACGACGCTGGCAGCCGACTTCGCCGGCGGCACCAACTACTGAGCAGCCCGTGACGAGCGGGGCCTCGTCAGGACGCGGCGAAGCCTCGCTCGGCAAGCTCGGCCTGCAGGGTGAACAGCTGGCTGTAGTGGCCGCCGGTGGACATCAACTCCTGGTGGTTGCCACGCTCGACGATCCGGCCGTGCTGCAGCACCAGGATCTGGTCGACGTGCTGGATGCTGGCCAGCCGGTGCGTGATCAGCACGATC
>JBDSAN010000477.1:0-9228 GCA_039922115.1 Jatrophihabitantaceae bacterium | reverse complement strand
TCCAGCGAACCGGTCTCGGCCAGCGCCAGGAAGCCCTTCGCGATCACCGGCACCGGGCCGTAATCACCGGCCTTGACCTGGTTCGGGTCGTTGTCCGGCGCATTGGCCAGCGCATCGGCATAGCCGTTGGCCCAATTCGCCTGCTGGTCGGCGGCCGCTGCTTGCCAGCTCACCAGCGCGGCGCTGAGGTTCGCGTCGCCGGCCACCGAAGCCAGCGGCGTGAGCACCAGGTCCTTGGCGCTATCGATCGGGATCGAGACACCGCCCCACTTCTGCAGCGGTAGCGGGCCAAGCTTCTGGCCTTCGGTGGCATTGTTGTACGGAGCGCCGTAACCAGCGCTGGTCGAGGTTCCGGCGAGCTCCGCGGTCGCGGTCGCAACCACATCGGCCGGTGCGGCTTTAGCCCAATTCTGCAAGGTCAATGACTTGCGGTCCGGCGAGGAGAACACTGCTGCCAGCACGATCGTCAGGGCGCCCACCACGATCAGGGCGATCACGAATTCCTTGACCAGGTCGTAGGGACGGGTGCTGAACAGGTGCGAGTCCGGAGTGCGGTCTGCGCGCTTGCGCGGTGGCGCGAGAGTGCTCATGCCGGCTCACCGTCCATCCGGTCGCTCGTCGGCGCAACGGCATCGAAGGGCGGCACCACTCCGTGCCGGCGGACCAGGATCACGTGCAGCACGACCAGCACGCCTAGCACCAGCGGTAGCAGTAACACGTGCCAGAGCAGCATTTGGCCAGTGTTTAGAACGTTGAACTCGGCGCCGATACCGACCGAGTTCAACCCGTCCTTGGCCTGGCCGGCGATCCACTGCGAGTCGAAGTTCGACTGCGAGAGGTAGCCGGTGAAGGCCGTGCCGATCGAGCCGAGAAAGGCGACTGCCCCGGTCACCCAGGTCAGCGCGCGCTTTCCCCGCCAGGCAGCCATGAAGAACTTGCCCCACAGGTGCACCACCATGAAGGCGAAGAACAGCTCCACGCTCCACAGGTGGGTGGAGTTGACGAAGTGGCCGGCCGATGACGTGTGCCACCAGGCCGCGCCCTTGACCGCGAGCACCACGCCAGAGAGCAGTACGTAGACCAGCGCGGCCATGGTGGCCACCCCGAACACGTAGATCCAGGACTGGACGTAGGCCGGTTGCCGATCGGGCAGGATCTGCCCGGGTGGGACGGTGCGGCTCAACCGGTTGCGCAGCCGGACGGTCCAGCTGCGATCAGCCGGCAGCTCGGTGCTGAGCATCGGGATCCTCCTTAGGGTGGCTGGCAACCGCGCTGGACTGGCCGGAGCGCGCGCCGGGGAAGGGCAGGATCAGGGCCAGGACGAGGATCGTCACCATGATGGCGATGACCACCAGGTTGGCCACCGAGATCTGGATAACGCCCCAATGCAGGAAGTGTGGTTTGCCATCGAGCAAGCCGCTAGCGGTGATCATGGTGAGCACCGCGCTGTGTGGCGCAGGGTATTCATGCGTGCCTCCTCAGTCGCAGGCAAGCCAACCCCGGTGAGCCACCTCATAGCAGAGCCGAACGTCCCGAACTGGGCTACCTCTCAATTTGCGCTGAATCTTGGGCTGACGCTTAACTGGAATCGAGCTGGCATGACCTCAGTCGGCGACCAACCTGCAGGCCGACGATCCAGCCGAAGGTGACCGGCACCAGGTCGGCGTAGCGCAGGCTCGATCCGTACACCCAGAACAGGACGGCGAAGCAGGCAACACCGGCATGCTGGCTTGCGCCCAGCTTCGCTCAGCACTCATCGCACCTCCCCCGTCAGGCAAACAGAGCATGCCGCCGCAGCGTCTGATACCTGTCTGACAGCCTGCCGGCTGCGAGGGCTGGCCGGGCCTAGGCCGGCACCGGCGCCAACCGCTGGGCCAGCAGCCGGCCCCAGTCGCGGGCCCGATCCAGTTCGCCGTCTGCCAGCTTGTTTGCCTTGCTGACTAGGAAGCTTTGCGGCCGGTCGAGAATCGGCAACTGGTACCTGCGTAACTGCTGACTGATCGAGCGCGAGGCCCGACCGGTCAGCGCCGCTGGCGCGTTCAGCCTGGTATCGAAGGCAGCAACCCAACGCGGCTCGCCGGGTCTGGTTGCCAGCCACTCGCGCACGCCGATGCCACTGGCCGACTCGTCCATGACCAGGCCCTTAGCCGGCGCTTGCTCGGCTGCCGAGGTACGGGTGGCCGGCCTGCTCATGCTCCAGGCGTGGGTCGGGCCGCCAACCACGATCAGTTCGGCGCCGGCCAGTGCAAGCGGCCCGGCCTGGCTCACCGGCAACGCGAGCGCCACCAATCGCTCGGCCAGGCCGGCCGCGATCGCCTGCGCAACCTGGCGGGTATTGCCATACATCGACTCATAGACGACTACCGCACGCATGATGTCCTCGTCCCGCTCGTCCCGCTCGTCCCGCTCGTGCCACGACGCAGCTACGCAGCTCCCGCGTTGCCCGGCTCCTGCAGCATCCGTCCTACCGACCCGGGCCGGCCAGAGGCGTTGGTCCTGGCCGGCCAGCCACGGGACCTTCGACCTGATCGCGGTGCGGACTGCTCAGTCGTACAGCGCAGTGAGCTGCGAGCCGAACCGGTCGGTCACCAGTGCTCGGCGCAGCTTCATGCTCGGCGTCAATTCACCTTCCGCGATGGACAGATCTCGATCCAGGATGGCAAAGCGCTTGATCGTCTCCCAGCGGTTCAGCCTGCTGTTCAGCTGATCGATATGGGTTTGCACCAGCTCACGGGTAGCGGTCGCGGTGGCGATCTGCCGGTATTCCCAGCCGGACATGCCATGGGTAGCGGCCCAGCCGGCGAGCGCGTCCGGGTCGAGCGTGATCAGCGCGGTGACGTACTTCTTGCCTTCGCCATAGATGAGAACCTGGCTCAGGTACGGGCAGCAGGCCCGAAACGTCGACTCGATCGCGGCCGGCGAGACGTACTTGCCACCGGAGGTCTTGAACAGGTCCTTCTTGCGGTCGGTGATGCGCAGGTAGCCCAGCTCGTCCAATGTGCCGATATCACCGGTATAAAACCAGCCGTCGCTAGTGATCGCCTGCGCGGTCGCCTCCGGCAGGTTGTGGTAGCCATCCATCACGCCCGGCCCGCGCAGCATGATCTCGCCGTCGTCGGCGAGCTGCACCTCAGTATCCGGAAACGGCCAGCCGACCGTGCCCAGCTGGGCATTTGCCAGCCGGTTGCAGAACGAGGCCGCGCTGGTCTCGGTCAGCCCGTAGCCCTCAAGCACCCGGATCCCGATTGCTTCGAACCACTCCGCGATCTCGGGATCCAGCGCAGCCGAGCCGGAGTTGAAAAAGCGCAGTCGGCCACCGAACCGAGCGCGCACCTTGCTCAGCACCAGTCGATCCGCGATCGCCCAACTGAGCTTCAATTGCGCTGACATCGGCGTCGCTGACCGCTGGGCGGCCGTGGCCCGATGCCCGACCCGCACCGCCCAGTCGAACAGCCGGGCTCTGGCCGCTCCATCAGCGCGGGCAACGGTGTTGATCCGCGCATGTGCCTTCTCCAGGATTCGCGGCACCGCCCCCATGAAGGTCGGACGGACCGCTGCCAGGTTGTCCACGATCGCCTCCACCCGGCCATCGACCGCGGTCGCAAAGCCGATCTGGAGCGGAAGCAGCAGCAACACGTTGCCGAACACGTGTGCCAGCGGCAGCCAGAGCAACTGCAGGTCGTCGGCCGACAGGTCACCGATCGAGGCCACGGTGGCTGCCTCGTAGGTGAGCGAGGAATGCAGCAGCCGGACGCCCTTGGGCCGGCCGGTGGTACCCGAGGTATAGATCAGCGTGGCCAGGTCATCAGCGCGGATGCCGGCCACCCGTTCCATCACCGCGTGCGGGCGCTGGCGCAGCTGCTCAGCACCCAGCTCACGCAGCTCGTCCAGGCTGATTACCCAGTCGCCGTCGGACAGTCCGTCGATGCTGATCACGGTCAGCACGTCCGGTAGGCCGGCCCGATTGGCCTGCAGCTTGGCCACCTGCGCGTCGTCCTCGGCGAAGACCAGCACGCTGGCCGAATCGGCCAGGATGTAGCCGACCTCGTCGGCGTTGGTGGACGGGTAGACCGTGGTGGTCGCCGCGCCGGCCAGCATCACCGCGAGGTTGACCAGGATCCATTCGAGCCGAGTGCTGCTGGCCAGCGCTACCCGCTGGCCGGGCTGGACGCCCAGCGCGATCAGGCCGGCCGCCAGCCGCTCGACCGCATCGCCGGCCTGCGACCAGGTCATCGACTTCCACTGGCCGCCATCGAGGAACCGGTAGGCCTCAGCATCGGGACTTGCCTGTACCCGGTCGAGGAACAGCCTGGCCACGTGCGGCGCGCGATTGTCGATGATCGAGCGGTCTCGAGGTTGCTGATGCACGCTGCTGACGGCCATGGGTGCCGATAGTGGCACCGATTACCGCGATCGGTAAAGACCCCCGTAATCCATCCCCATCGCGGTGTTCACCTCGGCCAGCGTCCGGTCAGCGATCTGGCGGGCCTGGTGACACCCATCGGACAGGATGCGGGCTGCCTCGGCCCGATCGAAGCCGGCCCGCCGACGCTGGATCGGCTCGAGCAACTCGTTGATCGCCGCGGTTGCGGTGCGCTTGAGTTCCTGGCCGCCACCGTTGCCGATCCGGTCCGCGACCTCGGCCGGCAATTGCTGCAGGCACAGGCCAACCAACCGCAACAGGTTAGCCACCTCGGGCCGTCGCCGCGGCTCGAAGCTGATCGCTCGCTCCGAGTCGGTCCGGGCGCCCTTGATCTTGGCCGCGACCCGATCCGGCGGGTCGGTCAGCGCGATCGCGTTGCCCAGGCTCTTGGACATCTTGCGACCGTCCAGGCCGGCCAGCACGCCCACCTCGCCGAGTAGCGCTTGCGGTAGCGGAAAGAGCTCGCCGTAGCGATCGTTGAACCGCCGGGCGATCGCGCGGGCCAGTTCCAGGTGTGGCAGCTGATCCCGACCGACCGGGACGAGATCTGCCTTGCAGAAAAGGATGTCTGCCGCCTGGTGCACCGGGTAGGTGAGCATCAGGCCGCTGACCGCGCGCCGACCGGCCAGCGCGCTCTCCTGCTTGACTGTCGGGTTGCGGTCCAGCTCACCGGCGCTGACCAAGGACAGGAACGGCAGCATCAGCTGGTTCAGCGCGGGCACCGCGCTGTGCACGAAGATCGTGCTGGTCGCCGGATCGATCCCGCAGGCCAGGTAGTCCAGCACCAACTCGATACTGCGCAGGCCCAGCTCATCGGCTCGATCCCGATCGGTGATTACCTGGTAGTCGGCGATCACGAGCAGCAGGTCGGCGCCCTCGCGCTGTAGCCGGACCCGGTTGTGCAGGGTGCCGAAGTAGTGCCCCAGGTGCAGCGGGCCGGTTGGTCGATCGCCGGTCAGAATGCGCCGGCCGCTGGCTGCCGGGGGCACGCACGCACGGGTGGTAGTCGCGGTTGCGGTCATGAGGTCCTCCTGATTGGGGGTGGACCGGCACCATCGGTAACGACAAAACAGGGCCGTCCCGGTGGGACGGCCCTGTTGACGTTCGAGCAGGTTGGCTAACCGTCCTAGTCGGACGGCCACCAGTTGCGGGTCACGATGATCGGACGCGCGATGCTCATGGCGAGCAGGCTAACAGACGATCAGGCACTCTTGGCGGCAGCCTTCTTGGCCGGTGCCTTCGAGGTTGCTGCTTTCTTCGCGGCAGCCTTCTTGGCAACGGCCTTCTTGGCCGGCGCCTTGGCGGCAACCTTCTTGGCCGGTGCGTTCTTCGGCGTCGACACCGCGGCGGCCGGCTCCGAACCGGATTCAGCGCCGTCACCGCCCCGGGCACGATCCACGCTGCGCTGCAGGGCAGTCAGCAGGTCGATCACCTCGCCGGTCTTGCCGGTTGCCTTCTTGTCCTCGGTACCGGGCAGCTCTGCCGACTCACCGCGTTCGAGCTTGGCATCGATCAGCTCGATCACAGTCTCGCGGTAGTTGTCGGTGAACTGGGCCGGTTCGAAGTCGGCGGCCATACTCTCGACCAGCGAGGCAGCCATCTTCAATTCCTGCGGTCGCAACTCGATGTCCTCGTCCAGCGAGGCGAAGTCCGGCTTGCGGATCTCGTCGGGCCACAGCATGGTCTGCAGCAGGATCGCCTTGTCACGCACCCGAAGTACTGCCAAGGCCTCCTTCTGGCGCAGGGCAACCTTGACGATCGCCATCCGGTCGGTCTCGATCAGCGCCTCGCGCAGCAGCGCGTACGGCTTGCCGGCCCGGGCATCCGGTTCCAGGTAGTAGCACTTGTTGAACAGGATCGGATCGACCTGCGCAGCCGGCACGAACTCGACCACGTCGATCTCGCGACTGCTGGCCACCGGCAACTTGTCCAAGTCATCGTCGGTGAGGATCACCAGCTGGCCGTCGCCGGTCTCGTACCCCTTGGCGATCTCGTCATAGGCGACTTCCTCGCCACAAACGCTGCAGGTCCGCTTGTAGCGGATGCGCCCGCCGTCCTCGCGGTGCACCTGGTGGAATCGGATGTCGTTCTCCTCGGTTGCCGCGAACAACCGCACCGGCACGTTCACCAGCCCGAAAGACACCGCGCCCTTCCAGATCGCCCTCATGCCAAAACTCCTCATCTGTGGCGCCGACGTGCGTTCGACGGGCAGCATGAGCGTATGCGACCGATGCTCGCCACCGCGGGAACTCAACCCATTGGCGAACAATGGAGCCACGAAGTCAAGTGGGATGGCTTCCGCGTTATTGCTGACATTGCTGATTCCCGATTGAGGTTGCATTCGCGTACCGGTCGTGACGTCACCGATGCCTTCCCCGAGCTCGAGCCAATCGCGGCCGTCCTGAAGGACGCGCTGCTCGACGGCGAGATGATCTCGCTGCGGGACGGCCGGCCGTCCTTCGAATCCCTCGCCGAGCGCTGGCAGGTCAATGACCGCCGGCGCGCGTTGGACTTCGCGGCACAGCAGCCGGTCTCGGTGATGGCCTTCGACCTGCTGCGGCTCTACGGCGTCGACCTGCTCGACCGGCCGTGGACCGAGCGCCGGCACAGCCTGGACCAGCTGGAGCTACCCGCGGCCTGCTGGGGATTGTCGCCGGTCTACGCAGACGGTCCGGCGCTGCTGGCAGCAACTCGGGAGCAGGGCCTGGAAGGCGTGGTGGCCAAGCGGCACGGCTCGACCTACCAGCCCGGCCGGCGCAGCCCGGACTGGATCAAGACCCCGCACCGCAGCTTTCAGGCCTGCCTGGTCGGCGGTTGGCGACAGCAGACCGGCACCTCGGCCGAACGAATCGGTGGCCTGCTGGTCGGGGTGCCGGACCGCACCGGGTCCGCGTCCGGCGAGTTGCGTTACGTCGGACGGGTTGGCAGTGGGCTCACCGCGGCGACCGAACGCGAGTTGCGCCGGCTGCTCGGACCGCTACGCCGCGCCGACTCGCCGTTCGCCGAGCCGGTACCGGCCCTCGATGCCGATGGCGCGCACTGGTGCGAGCCGCAGGTGATCATCGAGGTCCGGCACCTGACCTGGAGCAGCGGCGGTCGGCTGCGCCAGCCGGTCTTTCGTGGCCTGCGCCCGGACCTGAGCCCGGACCAGGTGCGCCGTGAGTCCTGAACCAGCCGGCCAACTGGTCGAGGTGGACGGCCACCAGCTCAACCTTCGACGGCTCGACAAGGTGCTCTATCCCGAAACCGGCACCACCAAGGCCGAGGTGCTCGACTACTACGCGCGGATCGCGCCGGTGCTGCTGCGCTACCTGGCCGACCGCCCGGCAACCCGGATCCGCTGGCCGGACGGGGTGGCGGCCAAGCCGTTCTTCGAGAAGAACGTGCCCAACCACGCACCGGACTGGTTGCGCACCGTGGTGCTGCCGACACCGGGCTCGACCCGGCAGCTGGAATCGCTGCGGTTCCCGATCATCGACGGCCTGGCCAGCCTGATCTGGGCGGCCAACCTGGCAGCGTTGGAACTGCACGTCCCGCAATGGACGGTCGGCCCCCGTGGTGGCGTGCACAACCCGAACCGGCTGGTCATCGACCTGGATCCGGGGCCGCCGGCGGGGCTGGCCGAATGCGCCGAAGCGGCCTGTCTGATCGCTGATCAGCTGACCGCCGATGGGCTGCACTCGGTGCCTGTCACCAGCGGCAGCAAGGGGCTGCAGCTGTACGCGGCACTGGACGGCTCGCAGGCCGCCAGCGTGGTGTCCGGCTATGCCAAGCAGCTGGCCGAGTCGCTGTCGCGCAAGCACCCGAAGCTGCTGGTCGCCAAGATGGCCAAGTCGCTGCGCGGCGGCAAGGTGTTGCTGGACTGGAGTCAGAACCATCCGGCCAAGACCACCATCTGCCCGTACTCGTTGCGCGGCCGGGCCCAGCCCTGGGTGGCCGCGCCGCGTGACTGGGACGAGCTCCGCGCCGGCAACCTGTCCCAGCTCACCGCGGCCGAGGTGCTGGCTCGGGTGGCAGCCGGCGGCGACCTGGCCGCGGTGCTGTTCGATGACCCGGGCCGGGTGCCCAGCATTACTTCGTCTGGCTAAATATCACGATAGGATTGCTTTCGTGCAGCCAGCCGATCCGGAACCCGCGTCCTGGCTGCGGCGTTTAACCGGCTACTGCCTGCGGCATCGGCTGGACCTGTTCGGATCGTTCGGCGCCGCGCTGGCCGGCTCGCTGGTGATGGTGTCGGTGCCGCTGATCGTCAAGCACGTCATCGATATCGTGACCGGCACCGGCAGCCCGCGGGCCTCGATCGCGCCCTGGGTGGCAATGCTGATCATCGCCGCGGCCCTGCAGTACGGGCTGACTTTCATGCGCCGGTTCATGGCGGGCCGGCTGTCGCTGGATGTCCAGTTCGACCTGCGGGCCGACGTGTTCAACGCGCTGCAGCGACTGGACGGCGCCGCCCAGGACGGCCTGCAGACCGGCCAGGTGGTCAGCCGATCGATCACCGATATCGGGCTGGTGCAGGGCCTGCTGTCGTTCGTACCAGTGCTCACCGGCAACCTGCTGCTGTTCGTGATCTCGCTGATCGCCATGGTGTGGCTCTCACCGCTGCTGACCCTGGTCGCGCTGGCGATCGCGCCAGCGCTGTGGTTGGTCGCCTCGGCGTCCCGGCGCGACCTGTTCCCGGCCAACTGGGCTGCCCAGCAAGAATCCGGCGAGCTGGTCGGGCAGGTCGAGGCCGCGGTGACCGGCGTCCGGGTGGTCAAGGGCTTCGGTCAGGAGCAGCGCGAGGTTGACCAGCTGAGCACCCG
>JBDSAN010000476.1:0-4954 GCA_039922115.1 Jatrophihabitantaceae bacterium | reverse complement strand
CTGCTGCTCGAGGTGCACGAGCTGGCCGCTGGTTACGGCTGGTCCGAAACCGACATCCTGGCGCTCAGCCCGTGGCGACGAGCCTGGTACCGGCAGGCACTGGCATGGTGAGCCAGTACCAGCAGCGGTTGCGCAACCTCACCGCGCCGCCGCTGACCAGTCGAGCCCGGTCCCGCTTCGAACCAGGGTTGACCACGGAGCCGGCGTCCTTCGATTGGACGGCCGAGCTGACCGGCACCGGCATCGGCACCGGCACCGGCACCGGCGAAGCCGAACCGGCCGAACCGAGGCCGGCCAAGCCGCTTTCGGACACTGGCCAGGGCAGATTCTCGATTGCCGATGAGCCGCCGGCTCGTACCGGACCAACCGCTACAACGGCCGTTGCACCGCTCACCGATAACCGGCCGACCGATACCGAGCGGCCGGCTAGCGCGACCGAGCAGCAAGCGGCGGACAGCCAGCCGCCCGCTGCCGAACCGGTGCCGAGCGATCGACTGCCGAACGGCGAGCTAGCGGCCAGGCCGCCGGACGACGGCCGGCGATCAGCCAGCCAGCCGACCGATTCCCCCGCCAGGTCGCTCGACCGGGCCGCTGCCGCGACGCAGATCCCTGACCGACCGGCTGTTGCCGAAACCGAACCCGCTGGCCACGCGACGCCGAACCAGCAGCGCGTCCAGGCGCTTGCCGCCGGCAAACCCGAACCGGCGACCGCGCCGCTGCGCGGGCCTGCAACGGACAGCGACGCGCCAGACCGCCCGGCAGCGAGCGCCGTCCCAACGTCCGAGCAGTACCTGGCCACAGCCCCAACAGCTCGATTGCAGCGCTACATCAGCGACCTGCAACGCTTCGACGCGCCGGCCCATCGCACCGGCGCCGAGCCGAGCCCGCTTGCTAGCCCAATCCGGCCCGGACGAGCTGGCCGGGGCACCGACCGCGGGCCCGAAGCCGCGGCGGCCGACCCGCTGCGGATCGAGGTGAGCATCGGCCGGGTGGAAGTCCGGTCGAGCCCCCGGCTGCCCGACCAGCCGCCGGTCGCCGGCCCGCAGCGGCGGCGACCGCAACCGGCCAGTCTTGAGGACTACCTGCAGGCACGCTCCGAAGGCCGGATCGGATGAACGGTCCGGCACGTTGAGCGGGCACTCGGCGATCGCGGCGGTGACCCTGGCCCTGCAGAGCCTGCTGCAGGACGGCATCGCCGCCGACGGCGTGGTCACCGGTGGCCAGGTCACCACCAAGGCACCAGATCTGGCCCGGGTCGCGGCGAAAGGCAATCAGGTAAACCTGTTCCTGTACCGAACCGCGATCGATCCGGCGTGGCGCAACCAGGATCCGGTCGGCGTGCGGCCGGGCGAACTCGCCGAGCCGGCGCTGCCGCTGATCCTGTCCTACCTGGTCACCGCCTACGGCCAGGATGACGACGATGTGCTCTCGCACCGGCTGCTCGGCATCACGATGAGCGTGCTCAACGACCGGCCGATCCTGTCCCGTAGCCTGCTCGCCCGGGCGCTACCCGGCAGCGGCCTGGACGTCCAATCCGAGGCGATCCGGATCGTCGCGCACCCGATTCCGCAGGACGAGATTTCCCGGCTGTGGGCGACCTTCCAGACCGGCTACCGGATCTCGGCCACCTACGACGTGGCCGTCGTGCTGATCGACAGTTCCCGACCGGTGCTGGCCGCGCCCCCGGTGCTGGCCCGCGGTGCCGATGACGCCGGCCCGTTCGCCTCACCCGCCGTGCCACCGGATCCGGCCGGCTTGCCGCCGGTCCTGCTGGCCGGCTCGGCCCCGGGTGGCCGGCCGTCCCTGATCGCCGGTGAGCAACTGAGCCTGACCGGGCAGAACCTGGGCGCGGTGACCGCGCTGGTGGTGAGTGGGTTGCGGTTGGCCCAGCCGCGAACCCTGGCGCCGAGTTCGCAGTCCGCCTCGCAGCTGACCGTGACGCTGCCGGACGGCGACCAGGCCCTGCCTGCTGGCGCCTACACCCTGCAGGCAGTCGTCGGCGCCGGTCCGAGTTCACCGACCAGCCGGCCGATCCCGTTCGCGGTCCGTCCGGAGATCGACCAGCCATCGCCGATTATGCTGTCTATCCCGGCCAAATCTCGGACGGTGAAGATCCAGCTGAGTTGCCGACCGGCCACCGTGGCCGGCCAGAGCATCGTGCTCGTGGTCAGCGACCGGCCGGTGACCGGGACGGTCGATGCCGCCGATCCGACTAAGCTGAGCTTCGAGCTGACCGATGCGGTGGCCGGCCGCTACGCGCTGCGATTGCGGATCGACGCCCAGGACAGCCTGCTGGTTGATCCGGCCAATCCGTCGTCATTGCTGGCCTTTCACGTGCTGGAGCTGACCGGATGACCGGGCAGCTGGAGTGGGAGCAGCTCAACAGCGATTACCTCGCGGCCGGCCTGCAATGGCTGCGGACCCTGCTGGAATCCGATCAACCAGCCAGCGCCGACCGTTGGTGGACGCGGGATCGCTTCTACCAGCACCCGGTTCCGCCAGCGCTGGAGGTGCTGAAGAACCGGCTCGGGCTGTCCCGGTTCGAGGTGCTGCTGTTGCTGCTGTGCGTGGCGATGGAGCTGGATCCGGATACCGAGGCCAGGTGCGCCCGCGCGCACCACGACGCCAGCCTCACCGCACCGACCTTCTCCCTCGCGCTGCGGCTGCTGCCCGAACCGTCCTGGGATGCGCTGTCGGCGCAGAGCCCGCTGCGGTACTGGCGGCTGATCGAGGTACAACCGTCCAGCGGCCGGCCGCTGACCCTGAGCCCGCTGCGCGCTGACGAACGAATTGTTAACTACATCAAGGGATTGAACCGGATCGATGAGTGGTTGGTGCACCTGTTGCGCCCGGTCACGGTGCTGCCGGCCAAGGAGTTGCCGCCCAGCCAGCAGGACACCGTCGCCCGGGTGCTGGCGGTCTGGGACGAGCCGACCAGCGATGCCTTGCCGCCGCTGGTGGAGCTGATCGGCAACGACCGGCGAACCTGCCGCAGCCTGGCCGCGGCGGCGGCCGCTCGAGGCATGCTGAACCTGTACGAGGCCGATCCAGCGCAGCTGCCGACCGCGGCCGGCGAGCTCGCCGAGGTCCTGCGCCGGCTCGATCGAGAAAGCATGTTGCAGCCGATGGCCTGCTACCTGGACCTGGCCGAGCTGGCGCCGGGCACCGAGGCGGCCGCGATCCGGCTGGCGACCGATTGCCAGGCCACCATCATCATCGGGGCCGGCGAGCCGTGGCCGCTCAGCCGGCGCCGGACCAGGCTGATCGATGCCCGCCGGCCCACCAACGCCGAGCAGGAGCAGCTCTGGATCGAACTGCTGGGCACCGAGCAGCGCGGCCTGGCGGCCAGGCTGGCCGACCACTACGACCTGGACCCGGCCACCATCGCCGATTGCGTCGAGCAGGCCACGCCGCTGTCGACCGGTCAGCCGGCCGGCGACGCCGGTGGCGCGGTCGCTGACCCGGAGCTGATCTGGACGGTCTGCCGGGACCAGATCCGGCCACGGCTCGCCGCGCTGGCCCAGTGCATCGACCCGGTCGCCGGCTGGTCGGACCTGGTACTGCCGGCCGAGGAGCAGCAATGCCTGCACCAGCTTGCCGATCAGGTACGTGGCCGGCCGATCGTCATGCGGGACTGGGGCTTGCAGCGCCATGATTCGCGCGGCCGGGGCATCACCGCGCTGTTCTGTGGCCAGCCCGGCACCGGCAAGACGCTGGCCGCTGAGGTGGTCGCCGGCGAGCTCGAGCTCACGCTGTACCGGGTCGACCTGTCCGGGGTGGTGAGCAAGTACATCGGCGAGACCGAGCGCAACCTGCGCCAGGTGTTCGACGCGGCTGAGGAAGGTGGCGCGCTGCTGTTCTTCGACGAGGCGGACGCGCTGTTCGGCAAGCGCAGCGAGGTGAAGGACGCGCACGACCGGTACGCCAACATCGAGGTGAACTACCTGCTGCAGCGGATGGAGGACTACCGAGGCATCGCGATCCTGGCGACCAACCAGCGCAACGCGATCGACCCGGCGTTCCTGCGCCGGCTGCGATTCGTGATCACCTTTCCGTTCCCGTCCCGGCCCGAACGCCGGGCGCTGTGGCAGCGGGCGTTCCCGCCGGGCACGCCGACCGAGCAGCTGGACCTGGACCGGCTGGCCGAACTGCCCGCAAACGGCGGGGTGATCCGCAACATCAGCCTGAACGCGGCGTTCTGCGCCGCCGGCCAGGGCAGTCCGGTAACGATGACCCTGCTGCTGGAGATGGCTCGGGTCGAGTTTCGCAAGCTGGAAATGCCGCTCACCGACCACCACTTCCAGCTCAACCAGGAGCCGCGATGAGCCCGCAGATCAATGTCGTGATCGATCGGATCGTGCTCGATTCACCGATGAGCCGATCCGATCGGGCGCTGCTGGCCGCCGCGGTGACCGAGCAGCTCAGCAGCATGCTCGGCGGCGGCGCTGGCGGTGCGGGCGTCGGCGTCGTTGGCAGCCAGGCCCGTCCGCCGACCGGCCAGCCTGGCCTGCTCGGCTACCAGATCGCGGCCGCGGTACACGCGGCGCTGCCGGCCAAGCAGCTCGGCAGCCTGCGATGAGCTCGCCGAACACCGGGCTGTCCCGATCCCCGAAGCTGCTACGCGGCGGCCTGGCCCGGATCGATCCAATTACCCGGACGCTGCTGGATGTCCTTACATTCCAGTACAACCCGGATACCGTCACCCGGACGCTGCAGCCACGCTCGATCGGCGGCGAGCCTGGTGACCGGCTGGAGGTGTTGCGGCTGACCGGGCCGCCGCACGAGAGCATCAAGTTCGATGCCGAGCTCGATGCCACCGACCAGCTGGAACACCCGGACCAGAACCCGCTGGCCGCCGGCCACGGCCTGCTGCCAGCACTGGCCTGCCTGGAGCGGCTGATCACGCCGGCGGCCGCCGAGCTGATCGCGGTCGATGCGTTGCTCGACCGGGGCC
>JBDSAN010000475.1:0-3437 GCA_039922115.1 Jatrophihabitantaceae bacterium | reverse complement strand
GCCTCGGGTGCGGTTGCTGCCCGAGCTGATCCGGCTGGACTCGCTGCCGCCGGTCGGCGGCAAGCTGGTGCCGATCGGGATCGCCGAGTCCGACCTGGCACCGGTCAGCCTGGATTTCTCCGTCGACCCGCATTTCCTTGCCTTCGCCGATGTCGAGAGCGGCAAGACCACGCTGTTGCGCAGCATCGCGCGCGGCATCATGGACCGCTACCACGAGGACGAGGCCGCGATCATCGTGGTCGACTACCGGCGCGGCCTGCTGGACGTGGTCGGGGGCCGGCATCTGCTCGGCTATGCCGGCTCCGAACCGGTGCTGGCCGGCCTGATCAGCGAGGTGGTGCAGGCGATGCGGGCCCGAATTCCCGGTCCGGACGTGACCGCGGAGCAGTTGCGGGCGCGCAACTGGTGGACCGGGCCGGAGCTGTTCCTGATCGTCGATGACTACGACCTGGTCGCGGCCTCGGGCAGCAACCCGCTGCTGTCGCTGGTGGAGTTCCTGCCGCAGGCTCGCGACATCGGCCTGCACGTGGTGCTGGCCCGGGCCACCGGCGGCGCCGGGCGCGGGCTGTACGAGCCGGTGGTGCAGCGGCTGCGCGAGCTCGGCTCGCCGGGCCTGGTGATGTCCGGGTCCAAGGACGAGGGCATCCTGCTCGGCACCGTCAAGCTCGGGCCGCTACCGGCCGGTCGGGGCACCCTGGTGTCGCGCCGGTCCGGTCAGCATTTCGTCCAGATCGCCTGGAGTGACTTGCCGGACCTGCCGGTCGAGATCGTTCGAGATGCGTCCGGGCAAGGCGAACCGTAGGTTAAATCTGGCAACTGTGGGTAATTGTGCCGGACCAGGTTCGGCAGTAATGCCGTTAGGTTGATCAAGCGACACACCTAATTTGATTCGTGACAAGCAATTACATCAGGTGCGGAGACCCACGGTGACAACCGGCAGCCTCCCACCGACGATTCCCGATAAGGGAGAGGAGGTGGTCCGCCCGTGACCGGTTCAGGCTTCCAGAGTGATGCCGCCGCGATGACGCGTGCGGTCCAGGCGTTCGAAGACAGCTCGACCCAGGCGAGGAAGGCGATGTCCGACCTGGACGGAACCCTCGCCCAGGCGACGGCCCATTACCAGGGCGCGCAGGCGGTGGCTTTCCAGAACCTGCACACCCGAATCCAGGAAGACATGCAGGTGGCCTCGAAGGAACTGGCCACCATGTCCGAGCTGGTGAACTCCAGCTTCCGCAACTACAGCGCGGCCGACGACACCGTTGCGTCCAGCCTGCATTCGGTTGCCAACTCTGCCGGCGGCGCGGGCGGTTCCGTGCTTGGCCGGTTGAGCGGCTCCTGATCCCGCCCGAGAAGAGATAAGGACCCAGCACATGTCATCAGCACAAGCGGGCGTCGTTTCCGTCCAGTTCGAACAACTGCTCGTCACCTCGGGTGCGCTGTCCACCAACGCCAAGCAGCTCACCTCCGGGGTCGAGGAATTGACCGCCAGCCTGCGTCCACTGCGCGACACCTGGACGGCCTCGGGCTCGTCCGCGGCTGCCGCTGCCGACTCCTCGCAGGCCCGGCTGCAGACCGCGATCAACGACATCATCAACACCATCAACCAGTTCTCCCAGAAGATGACCGAGGCGCATGACCTGCAGCGGGCTCGGGAGAACCAGAACGCTGCCAGCTTCGGCGGCTGACACCCTCCCAACCGTCACGCTGGCATCCCCGCTGACCGCTGCCGCCGAGCCCCCCTCGGCGCGCAGCGGTCCACGGGTTTTGTCGGTAGTTGCTGGTACCGACCGCCAACCGTCCGCACTCGCAAGTGGGAGTAGAGGAACTCGATGAATCCAGCCGATAAGTCCTTCGCTGTCCACCTCGAGTCGTTGCTCGGGTTCGCCCAGGAACTCACCACCCAGGTCCACGGCATCACCAAACCGTCCGGCGAGCTCGAAGGACTGCTCAGCGCGCCGGTGCTGTTCGGCGCGTTCGCCGAAGCCGACTCCCTCGCCGCGACGCACGCCGCCGCGGTTGCCGAGATGCACGTCCTGCTCGCCGACGTCCAGGAAGCGTTGAGCTTTGCCAACGACGTCACCAAGACCGTCGCTGACGGCTACCGCCGGGTGGACGCCGACCTGGGCGCCTACCTCGGCGCCGATGGCGTGCTCAGCGGCGATTCCGGCACCAACCCGGCCTCCGGCGCCGCCGGCCCGACCGGGGTGGGCCTGGACACCGGAGGCGTCGCGGTCAGCGCGCGCACCGACGGCCATACCGGGCTGCAGCTCTCGATCGCCGGCACCACGGTGACCGCCGGCCTGGACGGCGTCCACATCGATACCAGCGACCCGACCACCGGCACCAGCACCGCGATCAGCGTCCCGGTGGTCAATCCCGGCGCGACCCCACCGCCGCCGGTCGTCCCGGTGACGGGAGCCTGAGATGTCCAACGCCCAGCACCACGACGAGACCACCGGCACCAACGTGCCCCGGCACTCGCACGGCTACACCGACTTCAACTCGCACAGCCATCAAGAGCTGTACCAGATGCTCTACGCCAGCGACCCGGCCTCGATCCGGGAGGCGGCTGCGGCCTGGCAGTCGACCGGCCGGATGCTGGCCGATCAGGCCCAGCAGCTCAAGCACCGGCTGGTCAGCTTCTCCCAGATGTGGCAGGGCGCGGCGGCCGATGAGTACCAGGTGATGATCACCGACCTGGCCAATGGCCTGGACAAGGTCGGCACCGGCGCGCTGGCCATGAACGACCTGATGGCGTCCTCGGCCGAGTCCCTGGACAAGGCCCGGGCCGCGATGCCGCCACCGAGTACGGTGCCCGATCTCGATCCGCAGGTGGTCGCGGCCGCGACCGCGCCGCCGCCGGCCGAAATCGCGATGATGCCCGGTGCGCAGGCCCAGTTCGCGGCCAGCCAGCAGCAGGCCCAGCAGGCGGTGCTCGCCCATCAGGCTCAGGTCGATGCCGCGCACAGCGCGCAGACCCAGGCCGCCGTGGTCATGCACAACCTGGCCACCGAGTACGGCAGCACCGAGGACTCGGTGCCGGCCGCGCCGGAGTCGGTGTCGACCGGGCCGACCTCGCTGCCGGCCGACGGCAGCAGCGGGCTCACCCCGGTCGGCGTTCAGGGCACCGGTACCGGGCTGAACCCGGCCGGGCTCCCGCTGGACGGCTCCGGGGTCAGCGGTACCGCGCCGAGCGCCAGCGTGCCCAATTCGCCGCTGTTCGGGCACATGTTCACCGCCGGCCTGGCGGCTGCCTCGGCTGCGGCCAGCGGCCGGTTCGGCTCCGTGATGCCGCGGCTGCCTGGCTTCCTGTCCGGCAAGAAGAAGGACGGCTCACCAGCCGGCTCATCGGCCGCTGCTGGAGTGGCTGCCCGGGCCGCTGCCCTGCGCGCGGCGGCGGCCGCCAAGCTGTGTGGTGGCGGCGGTTTCGGCGGTGC
>JBDSAN010000474.1:0-10053 GCA_039922115.1 Jatrophihabitantaceae bacterium | reverse complement strand
GTAGCCGGCGGGCGCGATCGAAGGCGTGGTTGAGCCGGTCTCGCAACCGAGCAGGATTGCGAGCATCGGACCAACCCCACCGTTCGACTACCAACCCGCGGTCGGTGAGCGCGTCCTGCCTCTGCTTCTCTTCCCACAGGGCGTCATCGGAGTACTTGGTGCGACCGTCGGCCTCGCCAACAACGCCGAGGTCCTCCCAGTAGAAGTCCACCCGAGCGATGAAGGTGCCGGCAACCGACCGGATGGTTATCTGGGTCTGTGGCGGTGGCAAGCCTTGCATGCTGAGCCTGCTGAGCGACTCCAACGGTGATTCGCTCCTACCGTCGAGCAACTGCAAAACCTTTCGTCCGGATCCGAGTCCGGCTCGCCCCCGGCAGGAGCTCCGGTACACCGCCTCGAAATCAGCCGGCGTGCACAGGCCACGGTGTACAGCCGCATCTGCGGCGGCCATGCCGTCGGCCAGGCCGAATTCCCTGGTGTGGTCGAGGCAACTGCGCGCCACCGAGGTAAGTCGGAAGCCATAGTTGTCGTCGAACTGGTCCGCCGGAATCGGCTGCCGATGTAGGTGAAGCTTCCACGGCCGAGTGCGCAGGGGCGGTTGCAAGGTGATGCAGGGCCGATCCGGCACCGTGAGCAGCGGCAGGTCGTGCGCTGCGATCGCGCTGGCGTGGCTGACGGTGGCCGCCGGTATCCGCAGCGCGGCAGCGACGCCGAGCCGAGCTAGCAGCGCCTGCCCGTGGTTCTGGCCATCCGGGAGTTCAGTGACTTCGAGGTAGGCACCCGCGCGCAGCCGCACCAGGTGACCTCGTCGCTCGTAACGGGTCAGGGTTGATCGGGACCAGCCAGCTTCCAACGCCTGCGCAACCGTGAAGACCCCGAGTTGCTGCTTGGCCTGCCATGGAACGCCATCCACCAGGACAATCTTGCCGCGCTGGCGACGTCGCCGTTTGCCCTTGTGGATAACTGTATTGTGCGGCCAGGTTGCTCGTCGCCCTCGGCGTGTCGTGAGCAACCTGGCCGCACAATACCTTTCAGGGGCGGGACGGGGTGGTGGGGCGGTAGAAGCCGAGGAAGGCGTCGCCGGCATTGCTGGTCCGCAGCGGCGTGATGTGCACGTGCGCCCCGGTGTGCGGGGCCTCGACCATCTTGTCCTCGCCGATATACATCGCGACGTGGCCCCGCCACACCGCGAGGTCACCCGGCTGCAGGTCTGCCTGCTGTATCTGCTGGCCGACCGCCTGATTGCCTGACCCATCTGGAATGGTCACCCCAGCCTGGCCGTAGGCCCACTTGGTCAGCCCGCTGCAGTCCAGGCCGGCCGCCGGTGTCTTGCCACCCCACTGATAGGCAACCCCGGTCTGGCTCAGCGCCGCCCGTACCGCGTCGGCGGCCTGCTGGTTGGGAGCCGACACGGTGCCCAGCTCACCCGGCAGGTCGATCGAGGTGCCCGATCCGGCGCCGGCCAGGTACTGGTGATGAGCCTGGTAGGCCGCGTAAGCCTGCTGGGTGGACGGTCCCCAGTCGCCGTCCGCGGTGCCGGGTTTGTAGCCGAGTTGCTTGAGCTCGTTCTGGAATTCCTTGACCTCGCTGCCATGCGCGCCCTGCGAGTGCGAGGCCGCGAAGTGATCGATGAACGCGTCCCCGTCAGTGCCGGGCTTGGTCTGCGCGCCAGAGCCGAGCGATTGCGCAACGGCCTGGTCAGCAACCTGATAACCCTGGGCCGAACCACCAACCTGCTGCCCGACATCGGCCAGCACAGCTGAAACCTTCGACAGGGCCTGTGACAGCATCGACTGCAGGGACGTGTTCGCCGCCCCCACTGATGACCCGATCTCGGCGAACGAGATCACGTCCAGCACGAGTTTCATCATGTCTGACAAGGTTGAACTTGATTGTCCAGCCAGCCCGGTCAGGCTGGACGAACCCTTGGCCAGCTCGCTCAGGTCAGCGGTGAACTGGCCGGTGGTGGCCGCCGGTGCGGTCATCAGTTGCCTCCCGAAAGCCCGAGGAACTGTTGCTGCTCATTGTCATAGCGGGTAGTCAGGCCGTTGCCGTAGCGGTGCCACCAGTTGTCGGTCACGCCGCCCTGATGCGTCGTCGTTCCGCCATAAATTTGCTGGTCATACTGGAGTCGCGAGTCGTGAAAGGCCTGCTGGAACTGCTGCGGTGTCATGCCGTTGATGGTGTTGATGCTGTTCTGGGACAGGGTTCCGGTCCGCTGGATCGGCTCGCCTGCCACCGAGTTCAGGATCGCCTGGGCACCGCCGGTGCCGCGCATGTGGGCCGCTGACATGACCGCGGCCTGGGTGCCCGGGTCGGTGAAGTTGGTTGCGCCGGCTGCCTGCGCGTTCTGCGTCATGTAGCGGGCCACCACGTCGTGTTCCTGTTGTGAACCAACGCCGTACTGGTTGCGAGCGGCCATGATGTCGTCATAGGCCGGGCCGTTGCCCTGCCGGAAGCCGTAGGCCTCCTGCCGGCCGCCCTGTTCGCCGCCGGTGCCCTCCGAATGCATGATCGAGTTCACCACCCGGTTGTCCAGGGTGCCCGGGGCTGCCGCGGCAGGGGTGGCGACCGCGCCCGGGTGGTCGTGCTCGTAGGCAGCCACCGCTGCTTGGGTGTGCGCTCCCCAGACCCCATCGGTGCCCTGGGTGTCGTAGCCGGCGGCGGTCAGCTTCTGCTGCAAATCACGGACGTCGGTGCCGCGATCACCTTGATGATGCGACGAGATGAGCCCGGCCACGCCGTCGTCGGCGGTGCTCGCGGTGGCGCCGGAGCCGAGCGAGCTCGCGACCTGCTGGTCGGCGGTGGCGTAGTTCTGCGAGCTGGTGCCGATCAGGTGGCCGATGTCGCCGAGCAGCTTGGTGACCTTGCTCAGCGCCTGGCTCAGGCTCGATTGCAGCGAGCTGTTGGCCGCGCCCACCGTCGAGCCGATCTGGGCGAAGGACAGCGCGTCGAGAACCAGCGAGCCGAGGTCAGAGACCACCGAGCCGGACTGGCCGGCGAGGCTGGTCAGATTGCTGGAGCTGGTTTGAAGCTGGGTGGTGTCCGCGGTGAACTGATCACTGGCCATGCTGACACTCTGTCGAACGGCGAGCGGGCCGGCGACGGCATTTCCGACTGTTTCGGACGGGGGAAAATTGCCCACCCGCCCGAAACAGCTGGCCGGAACAGCTGGCCTGAACCGTTGACCCGAAACTGCTAGAGCTCGGGGCCCTGCGTCCGCAGCTTGTCGACCTCAGCCATTGCCTCGCGCAGGCTGGACAGCCACTCATCGGTGTGCTGGCCGACCAGGTTGACCGCCCAGGCCAGCGCCTCCGAGCGTGAGCGCGCGACCCCGGCGTCCACCAGGGTGTCGAGCACCTGCCGCTCGGGCTGGCGCAGCCGGGTCATCACCGGTACTGAAAGGTGGCTGAACAGCACCGGGTTGTCCCCGATGCGCGCCCCCCAGGCGACCTTGCGGCCGTACCGGGACTCGGCCTCGTCGGCGATCTTGATTCGCTCGGCCCGGGTGTCCTCCCGGAACCGGCTGATCCGGCCAGCGGCAGCAGCGCTGTCCGCGCCGGCCGTTTCGCCCTCGACCGGTGGCAGCTCGCCGGTCACGATGATCTCTTCACGATCGATCGAGATCTCTGGCTCGCCGACATACCAATCTGATGGCAGCCGGCCGGTGAACCAGGCTGGTGCGTCCTCGGCCGAGGGCAGGTCTGCCTGCTGCCAGCCGCCGGGCCGGCCGAAGCCGCGCCCGCCACGCGGTCCGCCGCGCCGGGGCCCGCCACGCGGTCCGCGACCTCGGTGGCCACCGTGTTGATCTTCTGTTGCTTCGTCTATGTGGAAGTACATATCCGCTCCTTGAGGTGATGCGTCGCGAGTCTTCGTTCGCGACTGATTACATGATTACACCGATGCAAGCGCGAAGGCAACCGGGTTTATTCCGCTCTCGCGAGGCCAGCCCATAGGCTGGCGGTATGACGCGATTGCACCGCGAGGGTCGGCTGGACAGCTTCGGGACGACGATCTTCGCCGAGATGTCGGCGCTCGCCGTGCAGACCGGCAGCGTCAACCTCGGCCAGGGCTTTCCCGATACCGACGGGCCGCCGCAGCTGCTGCAGGCCGCCTGCCGCGCGATCACCGAGGGTCGGGGCAACCAGTACCCGCCGGGCCCCGGCATCCCGGCGCTGCGGCAGGCGATTGCCGAACACCAGCGCCGCAATTACGGCCTGGACTTCGATCCCGATCACGAGGTGCTGGTCACCGTCGGTGCGACCGAGGCCATTGCTGCGGCGATCCTGGGCCTGACCGAACCGGGTGAGGAGGTGCTGACCTTCGAGCCGTACTACGACTCCTACGCTGCCTGCATCGCGTTGGGCGGCGCGGTTCGACGGGTGGTCACCCTGGAGCCGGACGGTGGTCGATGGGGCTTCGACGCGGCCGAACTGCGGGCCGCGATCACGCCCCGGACCAGGGTGATCCTGCTCAACAGCCCGCACAACCCGACCGGCACCGTATTCACCCGGGCCGAGCTGACCCAGGTCGCCGAACTGGCCATCGAGCACGACCTGATCGTGGTCACCGATGAGGTGTACGAGCACCTGGTCTTCGACGGCGAGCACGTCCCGCTGGCCAGCCTGCCGGGCATGCGGGAGCGAACCGTGACAATCTCCAGCGCCGGCAAGACCTTCAGCGTCACCGGCTGGAAGGTCGGCTGGGTATGCGCGCCGGCCAGGCTGCTCACGGCGGTGCGTAGCGTCAAGCAATTCCTGACCTACGTCGGCAGCGGGCCGTTCCAGTTCGCGATCGCCGAGGGCCTGGGCTACCCGGATGAGTACTTCCGCGAGCTCGCCGGGCAGCTGCGCGCTGGGCGCGACCTGCTGGTCGATGGCCTTGCCGCGCAAGGCTATTCGGTATATCGGCCGCAGGCGACCTACTTCGCCACCGTCGACCTGGGCAGCAACGCCGAGCAATGGTGCCGGACGCTGCCCGAACGTGCCGGCGTGGTCGCCATCCCGTCCCGGGTCTTCTACGATTCCGACATCGACCGCTACGCGAGATTCGCATTCTGCAAGCGGCCGGACGTACTCGCCGAGGCCATCAGCAGGATCGCCCGACTGGGGGAGCTGACCGCATGAAGATCGCCGCTATCCAGCACGACATCGTGTGGGAGGACGGCCCGGCCACCCGGGACCGGTTGGTTCCGCTGATCGCGCAGGCCGCGGCCAGCGGCGCCCGGCTGATCGCGCTCACCGAAATGTTTGCCACCGGCTTCTCGATGCATCCGGGCGAGATAGCTGAAGAATCCGGCGGCGCCAACGAGCAATTCCTGCGGGCTCAGGCCGCCGGGCACGGCTGCTGGCTGCTCGGCTCGATCGCCCAGTGGATCGAGCCCGAGCCAGCCGGCACCAACCAACCTGCCACCGAGGCCGCCAGCAACGAGCCGCGCCGGGCAGCCAACGTGGCGGTGCTGGCCGGCCCGGACGGCCAGTTGCACCGCTATCCCAAGATTCACCCGTTCAGCTATTCCGGTGAGGACAAGTTCTACCGGGCCGGCACCGACTTTCTGACCGTCCAGGTCGAGGACCTCAGGGTCAGCATCTTCATCTGCTACGACCTGCGCTTCGCCGACGAGTTCTGGCAGCTGGCGCCGCAGACCGACCTGTACCTGGTCGTCGCTAACTGGCCGGAAGCTCGGCGCGCGCACTGGCAGACCCTGCTGCGGGCCAGGGCGATCGAGAACCAGGCCTACCTGCTCGGCTGCAATCGGGTCGGCGAGGGTGATGGCATCAACTACACCGGCGACTCGGCGATCATCGACCCGCTCGGGCGGGCCCTTGCCGAGGCCAGCCTGGGCGAGGCGGTACTGGTCGCCGATGCCGACCCCGGCGAGGTCAAGCGGGTGCGCGACCGGTTCCCGTTCCTGGCCGACCGGCGCTCGGCGGCCGAGGTCGCCCGGTCGGCCGGACTCGCCCTACCGCCCCGGTCCGGTCAGTCGGCCCGGCCCGACGGGCCAACCGGGTCCGCGACCGGCCAGCCGGCCGACGGGTGAGCCGGTCGTCGAGCTCGGCCGCTGCCGGTTTGCCTACCCTGCCGTCCCGCAAGCCGACCATGCGCCGGGTACTGCGGGTCGCTGAGCTGCTCGATGCCGAGGTCGCGACGGTGGCCAGCCGGACCTGCCAGCTGCCGGCGCGCTACGGCGCGGCGCTGGCCGAGGTGGCCGGCGGCACCCTGCTGACCATCGAGCTCTATCGCCGTGGCTGGGACCGGCTGCCGCGCCGGTGGGTGCTGTCCCGGCTGGAGCGGCAACTGCGCGCGGTGCAGGCTGAGGTGGAGCAGACCACCGTGGTGGCCGCGGCCTTGATCGAGGCCGGCACGGTGCTGGTCGCCCAGCGGGCACACCCACCGAAACTGGCCGGCCAGTGGGAGTTTCCCGGCGGCAAGGTGGAGCGCGGCGAGAGCCCGCAACGGGCGCTGGTGCGCGAGTGCGCCGAGGAACTGGGCGTGCAGATCCTGGTGCGTGCCGAGATTGCTCGGCAGCCGATCGATGAGCAGGGCCCGGGCGCCCGGCTGATCCTGTTCGAGGCGGAACTGGCACCCGGCTCGGGCCGCCCACAGGCACTGGAGCATCGGGAGTTGCGCTGGGTCAGGCCGGCCGAGCTGACCGAGCTCGACTGGGTGGTCACGAATCGCCGATTCTCATCGGACGTGACTGCAAGGTTATAGAAGTCCGCTACAGTCCCGCCTCAACGTGCAAAAGGCGTACACCAGCACAACCACACAGTGCATGACCGACCGGCAGGATGGATCGATGCTGAAGTTTATTGCTCGCCGCTTCGTGAACTACCTCGTTCTGGTGTTCATCGCGACCAGCCTGGCCTACATCCTCGGCGCGCTGACCCTCGATCCCCGAGCGCGCTACGAAGGGCGGGTGCCGCCGATCCCGCCGGCCGTCATCCATGCCACCTTGCAGGAGCGCAACGCCGATCCGGCCACCCCGGTGCTGGTGCGCTACGGCCACTGGCTCAAGGGCGTCGTCCACGGTGACTTCGGAAAGCAGATCGTCGGCGAGGACACCGTCGCCAGCGAGATGAAGCGCCGGATCGGGGTCAGCCTGCGGCTGCTGCTGCTCGGCACCATCTTCGGGGCGGTCGGTGGCGTGCTGGTCGGGGTACTGGGCGCGGTCCGACAACGAAAGCCGGTGGACGTCGCGTCCACCTTCGCCTCCTACGTCCTGCTCGCCTCGCCCACGGTGGTGATCATCATCGTGGTGCAGTTGATCTTTGTCTGGATCGGCCATCATGGCGGGCCACTGCTACCGACAGCCAACGAGTACGACTCGACCTTGCACGGTTTCGCGTTCTGGACCGACCGGGCCAAACGGCTGATCATGCCAACGCTGACCCTGGCCCTGTTCGGTATCTCGTTCTTCAGCCGCTACCAGCGCAGCGCGATGCTGGACGTGCTGGGCAGCGACTTCCTCCGGACGGCTCGGGCCAAGGGCCTGACCAGGCAGCAGGCGCTGTTCAAGCACGGTGTGCGGACCGCCCTGATCCCGATCGTGACCTTCTTCGCCTACTCGTTCGGGCTGTTGCTCACCGGCGCGATCTTCACCGAGACCCTGTTCAACTGGCACGGGATGGGTCAGTACCTGATCCAGTCGGTGCAGTCCCACGACGTGAACGCGGTAGCGGCGGTGTCCTGCTTCACCGCGGTGCTGGTGTTGCTGTCTGGCTTGCTGTCTGATGTCTTGTATGCCGCGCTCGACCCGCGCGTGCGATCGAAGTAGGGGGTCCGGAGTATGTCCATGTCGCCACAGGAGATCTTCGAGGTTGCCCCGCCGACCATCGAGGATCCGGACGCCGCCAGCCAGACGATGGCCAATACCGATTCGATCTCGCGCGGCAGGCTGATTCGCAAGCGGTTCCTGCGCCAGCGCTCGGGCGTGCTGGCACTGGTCGTGCTGGTGCTGATCTTCATGCTGGCCTACCTCGGCCCGTACCTGACCCACTGGAAATACGACGACTTCGACCAGTCCAACATCCTGGCCGGGCCGAGTAGCGACCACTTCTTCGGTGTGGACGAGATCGGCCGTGATGTCTATGCCCGAACCCTCAAAGGCCTGCAGAAATCGCTGATCATCGGCCTGGTCGCCGCACTGGTCACCACCTCGATCGCGGCGGTGGCCGGTTCCATCGCGGGCTACTTCGGCAAGCTGGCCGACACCGCGGTGGTCTGGGTCATCGACCTGCTGCTGGTGCTGCCCAGCTTCCTGATCCTGGCGATCCTGAGCCCGGTGCTGTCCGGACGGACTTGGCTGTGGCTGGTCGTGCTGCTGTCGGTATTCGGCTGGATGATCACCGGCCGGGTGGTGCGTGGCATGACGATGAGCCTGAAGGAACGCGAGTACGTGCATGCGGCGCGTTTCATGGGGGTGCCGGCCTTCACCATCATTCGCAGGCACCTGTTGCCGAATATGGCCTCGCTGCTGATCGTCGACGTCACCATCAACGTCGGTGGCACGATCGTGGCCGAGACCGGGCTGAGCTTCTTCGGCTTCGGTGTGCAACCACCGGACGTATCGCTGGGTACCGTGCTGGCCGGCTCGCAGGACCTGGCCACCGTCTACCCGCACGTCTTCGGATTCGGTGCCGGCCTGCTGGTGCTGACCGTCCTCTGTGTCAGCGTGATCGGTGACGCGCTGCGCGATGCCATCGACCCATCCTCAGGAGCGAGCCGACTGTGACCACGAATGCCATCACCGACAGCGCCGTCGGCGGAGTTCAGACCGCCCCGCTGCTCGAGGTCGCCGGCCTCAACGTCAGCTTCCGCAGCGAGGCCGGCACGGTCCAGGCGGTGCGCGGGGTGTCCTACTCGGTGCGTCCCGGCGAGACGCTGGCGATCGTCGGCGAATCCGGTTCCGGCAAGTCGGTCAGCTCGCTGGCCGTGATGGGGTTGTTGCCGTCCACCGCGGTGGTAACCGGCACCATCAAGTTCCGCGGCCAGGACCTGCTTGAGCTCAGTGACAAGCGGCTGTCCAAGATCCGCGGCTCGGGCATCTCGATGGTGTTCCAGGATCCGCTGTCGGCGCTGACACCGGTGTACACGATCGGCGACCAGATCGCCGAGGCGGTGAGCATCCATCAGGACGTGTCCAACCACCAGGCCCACGATCGCGCGGTCGAGTTGCTGGAACTGGTCGGCATTCCCAACCCGAAGCTGCGGTCCAACTCGTTCCCGCACGAGTTCTCCGGCGGTATGCGCCAGCGGGCCATGATCGCGATGGCGATCGCCAACGATCCTGACCTGATCATCGCCGACGAGCCGACCACCGCGCTGGATGTCACCATCCAGGCGCAGGTGCTCGAGGTGTTGCAGAAGGCCAAGGAGGTCACCAACGCCGCGACCGTGCTGATCACCCACGATCTCGGGGTCGTTGCCGGCTTCGCTGATCGGGTCATGGTGATGTATGCCGGCAAGGCGGTCGAACTGGCCGCGGTCGACGAGGTGTTCTACCACCCGCGGATGCCCTACACGATGGGCCTGCTCGGCTCGATCCCGCGAATGGACGTCGAGGAGAAGGAACCGCTCATCCCGATCGAGGGGACCCCGCCGTCGCTGGTCGCGTTGCCGGCTGGTTGCCCGTTCGCGCCGCGCTGCCCGATCGCGGTCGAGCAGTGCCGCAGCGTCGAACCCGCGCTGGATCCGACTGATCGGGAAGCGCACTTCGCAGCCTGTCACCGCAGCGTCGAGATCGCCCAGCGCAGCTGGACGGCCGCCGACGTGTTCATCCGGCCGCCAGCGGTACAGAATCAGCTTGAAACCATTGCTCGTTCTGAGCGCGAGGTGGTGCTCACGCTGGACGACCTGCACCGCGCCTTCCCGATCCGCAAGGGTTCGGTGATCCGCCGGACGGTCGGCAGCGTGCGCGCGGTGGATGGCGTCTCGCTCGACATCAGACGTGGTGAAACCCTTGGTCTGGTTGGCGAATCCGGTTGCGGCAAGACCACCACGATCATGGAGATCATGAACCTGGTCGAGCCGCAGCAGGGCAAGATCGTGGTG
>JBDSAN010000473.1:0-8808 GCA_039922115.1 Jatrophihabitantaceae bacterium | reverse complement strand
CCTGGCCCCGGACACCCAACTGGCCTACAGCCAGGCCGCGGCCGCGGTCGCTGCCTCGTTCGCCCAGCCGCCGATGTCACGGCCGCTGCAGCCCGGCGACGGATGGTTCACCACCACTCCCACGCCGGCAGTGGCAGCCGGTTCTGATGCCGCGCCGGCACCGGGCCTCAGCGGGGCTACGGGGGTGGTGCGGTCCTTACACGCCGGGCCGCCGCCAGCGGCCCAGCAGGAGCGGCCAAGCCGACCGGTTGAGGGCCCGATCGGTGATCGGGGCACCGGGTGAGCGCACCGCACCAGGGCTGGCTGGCCCCGGACGCGGCAACGGACCAGGCCTGGACCAGGCAGCCGGCTCGCCGACCGGGCCGGCGGCTGCTGCTCGCTGGCAGCGCGGCCGCGGCGGTGGTCGGGGTGGCCGCTGTCACAGTCGGGGTCGTGCTGATCACCGGTCGATCCGGCACCGACCGGGCCGGCCAGCTCGGCGACCAACCGAGCACCAGCCCGACTGCGGTGTCCTCATCAGCCGCCCGGGCGACCAGGTCGACCAGCCGGCGCGCGACCGCGCACCCGGTGACCCCGACCCACACAGTCACCCCTGCCGGACCAGTCCAGCCAGCACCGGCAACGACGGTGTTGATCCTGCCCAGCAACCCCGCCGGCGGACCGGTCCCAGCGCCGTCGAAAGCGCCGGCGCGCACCTCGGCCACACCGCCTCCTCCTCGGCCACCGGCCAGCACACCCAGACCGGCGCCAACCCCGGTCCCGGTCGCCAGCACCGCGACCCAGTCGATCACCTGCGACGCCGGCACCACCGTCTCAGCCACCGGGTCGGCCGACACGTCCGGCTCGCTGTCGCTGGCCGGCGGCGGCAGTTCCCGATCGGCCACCGGCACTCATCCGTCGGTGTCGATGAACGCCGGCAGCTACGGCACCTACACCGCCAGCATGCGCGGTATCAACCCCCACGTCTCACTGAAGTGTTCCTGATGCGCCGACGAAACAAGGGAATTGACCGCGACCAGCTGTTCGCTGCCCAGGCCGAGCAGGTCATCCCTGGTGGCTCGCTGCCGCCGACCGGCGGCTATGCACGGCCACCTGGTGGGCCGCTGCCGGCCGGCTGTGCACCCGCGCCAGCCGTCCACACCGTGGCCGAGCCGCAGCTGGTGCCGCCGAGGCCGGCGCCCCAACCGGTAGCTGCGACCGATCCGCCGGAGGCTGGGCAGTCGGTGTGGGCGCAGGCGACGGTGGTGCTGTGTCTGGGCGCGCATCCGCAGGCCGGCACGTCGACGGTCGCCGTCGCCGTCGCCGACGCCGGCGGCATGACAGAGGCCCTGACAGGTGTCCGCCTGATCGACGGGCACCTTCCGCACCTGAGCGGTCTGGGCTGGGCGCCGGAGGCTGAGCTGGGACTGGACCCGGCCGGGGACTGGTCTGAGGGCCGGCGGGCAGGCGTGCACCTGCTACGCCGGGCCGCTCAGGCTCACCGGCCGGCCGTGTCGCCGCCGGCGGTAGGCAGCCTGCAGGTCCTCGACGGCGCCGCGACTGCTGGGCTGATACCTCCGCCGGTGGCAATGCGCGTGGTGCTGGTGTGCCGGGCCAGCCTGCCGAGCCTGCGGGCCGCCGAAGCCCGCCTGGCCAGCCTGCCGGTCGAGACGTTGCACTTGGCGGTGCTGGGTCCGGCGCGCTGGCCGGGCGTGCTCACCGCCGCCCTGGGTCCGGGGGTCAGCCGGCTGCGCGAGGCCGGCCGGGTCATCGCGGTGCCGATCGACAAACAGCTGGAAATCACGGGCATCACGAGCAGGGCGCTGCCCAAACCCGTCCTGCAGGCCGGCGCCCAGCTGCTGCACGCATGTACCACCTCCCCGCAATCGACCGCGGTGAGCTCACCGGAGGAAGGAATTCACGGATGATCGGCTCGACACTGATGCTCAAGGCCGGCTCGGTTCTGCTGGCGGAGTCGCCAGGCAACCCGTGCCCGAAGCCGCCACCTGGTTTGAAGCAGATGATGAGTGACTTCACGAGCTACGCGAAGTTCGGAACGATGTGGGCAGTTGTGATCGCGTTCTTCGTCAGCTTGATCGTCCTCACGGCAGGCCGGATCCTCGACCACCACGGAGCTGCCAAGAAGGGCAGCATCGGCATTGCGGTGTCGGTCGGCGCGGCAGCGCTGTTCGGGGCTGGCTACGCGATCCTCACCGGCATCTTCGGATCTGGTTGCTGACATGGCCACAAAGTCCACGCCGCCTGTGCCGTGGAGCCTGCGCAAGCTCAGGATCGTCGCCGCGATCGGCGGAGTGGTGGTGCTGTGTCTGTTCGTCGGCGGGGTGCTGTTCCTCATCGACACGTTCACCTCCGCCGGACATGGCAGTGACCGGGCGCAGTCGCGCTCGCAGCCCTCAGCCCAGTCAAGCGGCGTCAGCGGCTCGGTGTCTGCTGGTGGCACCACTCCATCGCCGGATGCGGCGCGACAGGATGCGCTGGCCGCGAAACCGATGAAGGTCTTATCGGAGCAGGCATTCCAGCCGCACTCGTTGTCGATGCAGGTGCCGGGGGTCTTGACGATCCCTCGCGCGAAGTCGATCGGACCGGCCGGTGTCCCGAGCGGATTCCCGCACACTCCGTCCGGGGCGCTGGCGCAAATGGCAGCGATCGACCAGACAGCCCTGCAGTCCAAGCAGCTGGTCCTCGCGCGGGCGGTGTTGGCGGCGTGGGCGATGCCCGGTGGGCCGAGCCCGCAGTCCTGGAGCCGGGTAGTCGACCTGCGCGACACGATGGGCCCGACGTTGAGCGATGGCTCGGCCGCCAGCTGGGCGTTGACGTTCACTCCGATCATGGGCCAGATCAAGGGCACTGTCGAGCCCGATTTCGTGCTGCCCTGTGTCGACTACGAATTGGACGGCACCATCGCGACCACAGCCCGGGTCGGGGTCGGTCTGTGTGCACGGATGGTGTGGCACGCCGGCCGGTGGATGATCGGGCCCGGCGCCGAGCCCTACCCGGCACCCTCGGCCTGGCCGGACACCGACGACGCGATCAGCGCCGGCTACCTCGACCTGAGACACCAGTAGGGGAGCAAGGTCTGTGATTCCGTTTCCCAATCCATTCAGCTGGTTCCAAGATGCGGCGAGCGCAGCAGTCGGCGATGGGGTGAAGGCGCTGTTCCTCGCACTGTGGCGGGCCGCGATCTACCTGCTGCAGATCGCGTTCAAGTTGATCGACCTGTTCACCACCCCGGACGTCTCCGGCTCCGGGCCGCTGATCACCGTCCTGCCCTACACGATGTTCCTGGGTCTGGGCCTGGTGCTGATCTTGTTCGTGGCCCAGTTGGGGATCGCGGCGTGGCGCCGTGACGGGCAGCAGCTGGGCCTGGCCGTGGTCGGCCTGGGCCAGTTCCTCCTTGTCTGGGCTGGGTTTCTCGGACTGGGAGCGGTGCTCGTCGCGTCGATGTCCGGGCTGACCCACGGGCTGCTGGAGGGCACGCTCGGGATCGGCGGGTTCAGCGACTATTCCCTGACCAAGGGATTGTTTCGTGATACGACCGACGCCGGCGTAGCGGTTCTGCTCGGTGTCCTCGGGCTGATCCTGCTGGTCCCGGCCGCACTGGCCTACATCGTGATCATGCTGGTGCGCGAGGCAGGGCTGCTGGTGCTGGTCGCGACCACCCCGTTGTCGGCGGCCGGCCTGGTCGCTGACTTCAGCAAAACCTGGTTCTGGAAGTCCTTGCGGGCCTTCTTCGCCTGCCTGCTGGTCGCCCCGGGCTCAGCGCTGGTGCTGGGCATTGGTGAGCAGATCAGCAAAGGCGTGGTGCAGGGCGCGGGCAACGACACCCCGCAGGCGATCGGGCACGCAACCGTCGGCGTGGTGTTGGTCGCGATCGGCGCACTGTGCCCGCTGGTGCTGTTCAAACTGCTGGCCTTCATCGAGCCGAGCACACGGGCAGGCGGAGCGGCCCGTAACGGGCTAGCCGCGGCCGGCGGGGTGCGGGCACTGCTCGGTGGCCGCGGCGGCAGCTCAAGCTCGGGCAGCGGCGCGGCGGAACAGGCCGACAGCAGCGGAGTATCCGGCGGCGAGCAGTCAGCTGAGGGAACCACCGAGTCGCGACTGAGCAGCCAGCTCGGCCCGGCGGGCGAGGCCGCCGGCCAAATCAGTGCGCAAGCCGAGCAGGCCGGCCAGGCCATGTCCGATGTCGCCAACAGCGCGGGCGCCGGGCAGGACAGCGGCGATGTGCCACCGCCGACGGGACAGGGAACAAACGACACACAACCCGATTCGGCCGCGGGTCCTTCTCCTGGTTCCGCCAGCCCAGCTGGAGCAGCGCCTGCCGGCGATAACGGCCTGCCCGCGCCCGACCTGGCCGGAGGCGGCGCTGGGGGACTGCCGCAGCCGCCGGAGCCCGGTAATCCGGCGCCGGGGCCTGCTGCTCAACCGCCGGGGGGCGGTGGCGAGATCCCGCCCGAGGCGGCGGTGCTGGCATGAGCGAGGTGCGCGTCTATGGCGGCTGGTCCAAGGAACGTGCCGGACGGTTCTTCGGCCTTACCGGGCCGGCATTGGTGGGCTGCGTCGCGATGGGGCTGCCCGAGGTGCTCGCGCTGGGTTCGCAACGTTGGGCCCTCCTGGCCCTGTGGGCGCCGGTGTGGGCGGTGGCGGTTCTGCTGATCGCGGTCCCGGTGCATGGCCGGCCGGCGGCCCGCTGGTTGCTGGATTGGGTTCTGACGAAAGCAGGTTCAACGTTGAGGTTCACCGCGTTTCAGTCGTTGGCGGCCGGCGGGGTGATGGATGACCCAAGCGCGGTCGACCTGCCCGGGGTGGCCTCGGGGATCCGGGTCTATGACGGGCCGCCGTTCGGTGAGGCCATGTCCCGGCCGGTGCTCGTCGCCGATGAGAACAGCAGCACCTGGCGAGCGGTCGCCTCCTACATCAACCCGGGACTGGGCCTGGCCGGCGTCAGTCAACGCCAGCGGCGCGGGGAAGGGTTGAGCGAGCTCATGGAGGCGGCAGCACGGGCCGAGCTGGTGGAGTGGATCGCCTGTCAGGTGCGCACGATTCCTGATGACGGCGCCGAGCGGCGCGACTACCAGCAGACGCATCGGCGCGACGACGCGCCTGCGGTCACGCTCGCGATCGATGCCGAGCTGTCGCGGACAGTGTCGGTAGCGGGGGTCCGCGCGGAGGTGTTCGTGACGGTGGTGGTTGCAGAAAGCGCCATCCGCGGCAGTGCCAAGCAGTCCGGTGGTGGTATCGACGGACGCGCGCGGGTGATGCAGTCGGTGATGCGCGAAGTGCAGGAGCGGCTGATCAGCGGCATGGCGGGCACGTCGGTGACCTGGTTGGACTCAGCCGGCCTGGCGCAGGCGATCCGGACTGGCTACGCGCCGGGTGATCGGGCCGGGGTCGTGCGGGCCAAGGCCGATCCGGAACAGGCCGGTGTGCCGATGGCGGCCGCCGGCCCGTCCCGGACCTTGGCACCGCAGCCACGCTCCTATACCCACGACGCGTGGACGAGCGTGTCCTGCGCGGTGCTGCTTCCCGACGGGGGAGCAGTGATGGGCGCCCTAGCGCCGGTGTTCGCGCCAGCCACCGCCGGGGAGCGTCGGTCGGTGACCGTGTTCTACTCGCCGATGCCAGCCGGTGCCTCCCATCGCGCGGTCGGGCGGGACTCGATGGCCGCTGAGACGGGCAGCGAGATGCGCCGCAAGGCCGGATTCACGGTACGAGCCAGAAACCGCAAGGAGAGCGGGCAATTGCGCACCCAGGATGAGAAGTTGGCGCGCGGTCGGGCGCTGGTGCGAGTGTCGGCGATCGCGGCGACCACGGTGCCCAGTGAATGGACGGCGGCCGAGCACGGAGAGAACCTGCAGGCCTCAATCCGCGCCGCCGGCTTCACGCCGTTGATGCTGGACCTGGCACAGGACTCCGGCTTCGTCGCCGCATGCCTGCCGTTAGGTATCGGGTTCACCCGGCTACGGCGCACCCCATGAACCGCGGACGCAAGGTAGCCGGCCGTGGCCTGGCGCAGCTGGCCGAGGACTTCGGCTACCAGCTGCCCGCCAGCCTGGTCAGCGAGCCGGCCGCGAAAGCGGCCAGCGTGTTCACCTCGATCGCGCGTCGACGGGGCCGGATGGGCCAGATGCTCGGCTGGACTGCGGTGCCGCTGTCGTTGCCGACCTATCGGATGACCTCCGATGAGGTGGGCGGTGTGTGGCCGTTCATCACCGCCTCCGGGCTGGCGCCGACCGGGGCGATGATGGGCCTGGATTATTTGTCCGGCGGCGCCTTTTACGCCGACCCGCTCGGCTGGGTACTCGATCCGGATATGCCTGTCACCAACGGCAACGTCATGATCTTCGGCAAGCCCGGGCAGGGTAAGTCGGGCACGGTCAAGACGTTCTGCCTGCGGATGATGCCCTACGGGTATCGGGTGCTGATCCTGGGCGACCCGAAAGACGAATACGAGAAGCTGTGCCGGGCCCTCGGCGTGGAGCCGATTGTCTTCGGTCATGGCCAGTGGGCGCGGATCAACGTCTTGGACTACGGGCCGCTGCGCCACGGCTGGCAATCGCTGTCCCGACAGGAGCAGGTCACCCGCACCCAGACGACTTTCGCCCGGTGGTTGCGGCTGATCGCCGGCCTGGTCGGATCGCAGAAGATCGGCAACGAGCATGTCCCGTTCGGCCCGAACGAGGGCGCGGTGATCACCGAAGTCCTGTCCCACCTGACCGGACGCAACAGCGGCAACAGCGACCTGCGCGAGACGACCATCCCGCAGGTGTGGCACGCCCTGAACAACCCCACCGATGAACTGATCGCCGCCGGCCGGCACCGCGACCGGCACCAGTTCTTCGACCGCACCGAACTGCTGCGCAACACCCTGGCCACCCTGGTATACGGGCACCTGGCGGGGCTGTTCGACGCTCCGACCAACGTCGAGATCGACTGGCGGGCGCCGATCCAGTCGCTGTCGCTGTCGCGGATCAGTCCCCTCGGTGATGAGGCAATCGGGATCGCGTTGATGTGCCTGAACTCGTGGGGAACCGGTATGCGCGCCATCGCCGAACCCGGCGACCTGAGGATCGTGGTCCGCGACGAAGCGTGGCGCCAGATGCGCCTCGGGGTCGAGGCGGTCAAGGCCCTGGATGCTGACCTGCGACTGTCCCGCGGCGGCACCGGCGCCGGCGCCGACGTCCAGATCGTCGCGGCCCACAAGCCCTCCGACCTGCTATCGGTGGGCTCGGCCGGATCGCAGGAAGTCGCGATCGCCCGCGACATGATGCACCTGTGTGACACCAAGATCCTGCTCGGCCAGGACGAGGAGGTCGGCGCCGAGCTGGGCAGCAGCCTCGGCCTGCCGGCGATGGGCCAGGACATCGTGACCAGGTGGGCGATGGCCCGCACCGGCCGGGCACTGTGGATGGTCGGCACGCGGCTGTTCAAGGTGGCCTCGATCCTGACCAGGACCGAGCGGGACCTGACCTGGACCAACGACGCGCTGGCCAAGGCCTGAGAATGCCCAGTACCGCGAAACTGATCAGCGGCGGCCTCACCGCCGTGCTCGGGCTGGCCCTGGTCCCGGTGCTCGCGGTCGCGGCCGGGGTGGGCGACAACGCCTCCGGCGACTGCGCAGGTGCCGGCACCGGGCAAACCATCGCCTCGATCACTCTCACCGCCGAGCAGATGGGCAACGCGGCCACCATCGTGGCCACCACCGCGCACGCACACGACCCCGCCGGCACTGGACTGCCCAGCTACGCAGCAGTGATCAGCCTGGCCGCCGGGTATCAGGAAAGCCGGCTGATCAACTCCACGGTGCAGACTGATCACGACTCGGAAGGGCTGTTCCAGCAACGGATCTCGATCTACACCGCCGCGGTGGCCACCGACCCGGTCAAGGCCACCAAGGCGTTCCTGACCAAACTGCTGCAGGTGCAGAACTGGCGCAACCAGCCGGTCACCGTCGACGCCCAAGCCGTGCAACGCTCAGCCAACCCGACCGCCTACGCACAATGGCAGCCGTTGGCCGAGCAGCTGACCGCGCAACTGTGGCCGGCAGCGGTCGCCGCGAACCCACCCACGAGCACACCAGGCCCGGTGAGCTCGACCAGCAGCAGCCCGCCGGCAACCAGCCCACCGCCGGCGGTGTGCGTCGGGGGCGGCGGAGCCGGAACAGGCAACAATGTCGCCGGCTCGCCGAGCATCCCGCCCGGGCTGCAGCTGACCGGCTCGGCGGCCGGCAACGCCGCAGTGCGATTCGCCTTGGCGCAACTGGGCAAACCCTACGTGTTCGGAGCCTCCGGCCCGGACACCTATGACTGCTCCGGGCTCACGATGGCTTCCTGGGCGACCGCCGGCATTGCGCTGCCGCACTACACCGTCGACCAGCTCGCCCACGGCACACCCGTCTCGGTGAACCTGACCGACGCGGTATCCGGTGACCTGGTGTTCATCCCCGGCAGCGACGGCACACCCGGCGCCCCCGGGCATGTCGGCATGATCGCCGGCCGCACTCCCGGGCATCTGTGGCTGGTCCAAGCACCCGAGACCGGGATCCCGGTCGAAACCACCGACGCGACGCAGTGGGCCGGCCAGATCGTGGCCGTCCGCCACATCGCCTGAACCACGATTCACCCACACCAGAAAGGACAACGTCGTATGTCTGGAGAGACCGTCATCACCGTGGTCGGCAACCTGACCGCCGACCCGGAACTGCGGTTCACCCCGTCAGGGGCTGCGGTCGCCTCCTTCACGGTCGCCTCGACGCCGCGCACCTTCGACCGCCAGTCGAACGAGTGGAAGGACGGCGAAGCGCTGTTCCTG
>JBDSAN010000472.1:0-13629 GCA_039922115.1 Jatrophihabitantaceae bacterium | reverse complement strand
GGTCGCGGCCGGTCCGCGGCGGCCAGCTCAGCGCCAGCTGTCGTTGAGGGTCAGGGTGCTGCCGGTCCCGGTGTTCGCGGTGCGGTTCGTCGAACCTTCCCAGGTGACCGTCCCATCGGTGTACTTCTTGAGGTACTTGTACTGGATGGCGGTGCTCTTGGGCAGGTACACGGTTACTGACCAGACCGGGTAGCCGGCTGAGGACAGCGCGATCGAGCCGTACGGGCTCCACGTCCCGAGCAAGGCGTTGTCGCCTGCGAGGAACACGTTCTGGCCGAACGAGGTGGTGGCGTTCTCGTTGAAGGTCACCGCCACCGCGCTACTGGTGGTCGCCGTCGAGTCGAGGTCGAAGGCCACCGCGTCCTGAGCCGGCACGGTGATGGTGGCGGTGTGCGAGCTGTTCACGGTGACCAGCGGGCCGGTGCAGGTGCTACCCGATGCGCTGCCATGGACGATGTCGCAGTAGCTGCCCGCAGCCAGCCCGGTCGTGAAGCTACGGGTGACCGCGGCGTAGGTGTTGTTGATCGCGATGAAGCCGGCCGCGCCACGGCTGAACGAGATCACGTTGTTGCCATCGCTCCACCAGTTGGCCACCGCCTGCCCGGCGACCGCATTGTGCCAGCCGACCATGCCCAAAACGGCCTGTAAGCGATCGGCGCAGTACCAGGTGCCAGCGCTGCCGCAGTCGGTCGCCGAGACGAAGCCGGAACCGTTGGCCGGTGGCGATTGATCGTTGTTGGCGAAGGTGAAACTCGAATACACCTGTGGCGTGCCGTAGCCCCAGGCGAGGGAGAACAGGTTGGCCAGCCGGTAAGTTGAACCGTCCTTGTAACTCAAGGTCGAGCCGTTGCGGTCGGTGTCATGGTTATCGACAAAGGTGATTGAGGAGCTGCTGGGTTCCAGTCCCCAGGACTGGCCGAAGGTCTGCAGGTTGGCGATACTGCCCTGGAACTGCTGCTTGAGCTTGACGCCGTAGGTGAATTCCAGCACCTTGCCGACGCCCTCGTAGGCCGGCGGGTTCACCGCACCGCCGGGCATCACCTCTTGGTAGAGCAGCACCGACTTGGTCAGCTGGGCCTTGATAGCGCTGATGTCGGCGACATTGATGTGCTTGGCCGCGTCCAGCCGAAACCCGTCCACCCCGAGGCTGATCAGGTCGTTGAGGTAGCCGGCGAGCTTGCCACGCACGTAGCTGGATTCGGTGCGCAGGTCAGACAGCTGCTCCAGCTCGCACTTCTGCACGTCGGTCTGGTTGTTGTAGTCGTGGATCTGGCCGTCGGAGTTGGGGCAGTCGGCCGGGTAGTGATGAAAATCCTGCGAACCGTAGAGGCCGGGATAGGTGTACTTGTCGGTGAAGGTGGTGCCGGCATAGCCAGTATTGCCTTGTCCGGTCATGTGATTGAGCACCGCGTCGGCATAGACTTTGACCCCGGCGTTGTGGCAATTGGTGACCATCGAGGCGAACGCGGCCCGGTTGCCCATCCGGCTGTTGAGCTGGTAGCTGACCGGCTGGTAGACCTCCCACCACGGGTGGCCGGCGCCGGCCAGCGTCACCGATTCCTCCGGCGGCGCGACCTGCACCGCGCCGTAGCCGTTCGGGCCCAGTACGTTGGTGCATTCGCTGGCGACCGAAGCCCAGCTCCACTCGAACAGGTTGGCGATGACGTCGCCGCGCGGCGGGGTGGTGGCCGCGGTTGCCGGGCTGCTGCCGGTGCCGGCAGCTACCAGCACGCTGCCGACGAGGGTGGCAGCGATGGTGAGCAACCGTGCGGTCAGGTTGAAACGCCGACGCCGGGCTGGCAGTGGCATGCCGATCTCCTTCAATCGCGGACGCGGCGCGATCGACCGGAGCGGGACCAAAACGCCGAGCCTGTGGTGGCACCCCGTTTGCCCTTGCTGGATGACCATGACCTAACAAGGAATGTCACGTCAATACCTATTGCTATATTTCGCGCACGGCCTGGCTAATGGCGTGCGGGTGGCTACTGAATACTGGACGGGTGGCCGGTGGCGGCGGGGAGGCAGCATGATCGACTCGGCGCGAGGCTGTGCTAGTGGGGTAGGCCGGTGCGATGACGGTGGCTGAGCCAGCCGCGCCGGGACAGGTCCGGCTCGGTGAGCCGGCCGGTCGCTGGGTGCTGGTGGCCGCGATACTCGGTTCTGGGCTGGCCGGCATCGACGCGACCGTGGTCAACATCGCGCTGCCGGCGCTGGGCCGTGACCTGCACGCCGGCTTCGGCGGCCTGCAGTGGACCATCACCGGCTACACCCTCACCCTGGCGGCGCTGATCCTGCTCGGTGGCTCGCTCGGTGACCGGTACGGCCGCAAGCGGGTTTTCATCGTAGGCGTCGGATGGTTCGCGATCGCTTCGGCGCTGTGCGCGCTGGCGCCGTCGATCGGGGTGCTGATCGCGGCTCGGGCGCTGCAGGGCGTCGGTGGTGCGCTGCTGACTCCGGGCAGCCTGGCGATGATCTCGGCTTCGTTCGTGCCGGCCGACCGGGGCAAGGCGATCGGAGCCTGGTCCGGCTTCGGTGGCATCGCCAGCGCGATCGGGCCGTTTCTGGGCGGCTACCTGGTGGACGGCCCGGGCTGGCGCTGGATCTTCCTGATCAACCTGCCGCTGGCCGCTACCGTGATCCTGATCGCGCGCCGGCACGTCCCGGAGACCCTGGACCCGGACGCGGTACCCGAACTCGACCTGCTGGGCGCGGCGCTCGGCGCGCTCGGACTGGGCGGGCTGACCTACGCGCTGATCGCGGCCGGCGAGGGCTGGTCGCCAGCGTTGCTGGTCGCCGGCGTGCTCGGGCTGGCCGGCCTGATCGGGTTCGTCCAGACCGAGCGGCGTAGCCGGCACCCGATGCTGCCACCGACGATCTTCGCCAGCCGCCAGTTCACAGCGGCCAACCTGGTGACCTTCGCGGTTTATGCAGCGCTCGGCGGGGTGTTCTTCCTGCTGGTGGTCAACCTGCAGGTGGTTGGCGGGTTCTCGCCGTTGCTGGCAGGCACCGCGCTGCTGCCGATAACCGTGATCATGCTGGTGCTGTCGGCACGGGCCGGTGCGCTGGCCGGTCGGATCGGCCCCCGACTACCGATGACGGTCGGGCCGCTGGTGTCGGCGCTCGGTCTGTTGCTGCTGCTGCGGATCGGCCCGCACACGTCCTACCTCACTGATGTTCTGCCCGCCGTGGTGGTGTTCGGCCTGGGACTATCGCTGATCGTGGCTCCGCTGACCACCACGGTGTTGGCTGCCGCGGCAACCCGGTACGCCGGTGTCGCCTCCGGGGTGAACAACGCGGTGGCGCGGGCGGCCGGATTGCTTGCGGTGGCGGTGCTGCCGGTGCTGTCCGGAATCTCTGGCGATGACTATCAGCGGCCGGCGGCGTTCGCGGCGGGCTTCCGGATCGCGATCCTGATCAGCGCTGGGTTGCTGGTGGCCGGCGGGGTGCTGTCGGCGCTCACCATTCGTAATCAGGTTGCCGCCCCGGATGCGGCCTCGGCTGCGACCTTGGCCGTTGCCGAGCAACGGCATCACTGCGGGGTGGACGGGCCGCCGCTGCACGAGCAGGCCGGTAGCGCAGCCACCGACCGGTGAGCGCTCGCCGGCTCCTTCGCCTTGAGCGGGCAGTTACGCGGTTACCTTCGCACGAGTGGGCGGTTGCGCGGGCCGCTTCGGCACGAGTGGGCAGTTGCGTGTTGAGTGGGCGGTTGCGGGCGGCGTGTCGGGTCGGTAACTGCCCACTCGTGGCCGGCTAGCGTTCGTGTTTAGATCGTGTTTCTCAGGGTGTTCTTGGGTTAGCTGGATTTGTTGTCAGACCCTGGTTCTAGTGTTCTGGGCATGACGACGGGGGCGGTTTCGGCGGCGATCGGGCCGCTGCTGGATGTGCCGTTGGGCTCGTTGGCTGAGGATGAGCTGCTCGGCCTGATGCGGGATGTGGAGACCGCCCGCCGTCCGTTGGAGGCGTTGGATGCTCGGCTGATCGCCGAGGCGCAGCAGCGGAACCTTCCGGGTCGGTATGCGATGAGTCGGCTAAGCGGCCTAAGTCGAACCAGAAGGTCAGACCCCTGCGAAGGTGACGATGGCGTCGGTTGCGAATCCGGCCAGCAGTCCCAGCAACAAGCCGTAGGCAACCAGGTCAGGGCGCCGAGCCCGGGAAGCGATGCCGAGCAACTGCGCAACGACGTAGACGATCGAGCCCGCGGCCAGGGTCAGGAACACCACCGACACCGCCTCGCTGGTGAAACCGTGCCCGACCCAGGTGCCGATGAACGTCGGACCGCCGCCAATCGCAGCCATGCCGAGCAAGAATCCCCAGCTGGGCACGCGCTTGATCCCATCAACGTCCTGGTCGGCAGCCAGCGGCGCCACGATGCCGAAACCCTCAGTCGCGTTGTGCAACGCGAAGCCGATTACCAACATGGTGGCCAGTCCGATCTCGCTGCGCGCTGCCGACTGCCCGATCGCGAGTCCCTCGGCGAAGTTGTGCAAACCGATCCCGACCGCGATCAACAACGACAGCCGGCGAGCAGGCGACCAAGCGGCCAGCTTCTGTGCGGGACTGCTGGGGCGCTCATGCACCGACATTGCACCCGGGCCAACCGAACTCGCGCGGCTGGCGGCCCTGCTCATGTAACGGTCATAGCCGACCAGCGACAGCAACCCGATCGCCAGGCCCACTACGAACAGCGAGCCGTAACCGAACACCGGACCGAAGCCACCGGTGTGGTCATGCGCTCCGACAAGGGCGGCATCGATGGGCTCCCACGCAGCCGACAGCACGTCCCACACCAGGAACAGCAGCACGCCAACCGCGGTCGCATTCAGGAACACCCGCAAGCTCGGGAGCGGCCGCCGCAACCGTCCGATCGGCATTCCGATCAGGATCGTCACCCCGGCGATGAAGCCGAGCAGCAGCGTCTTCCAGAGTTCCATCTCAGGTCCCAACGTCGGCGACTAAGGCTTACCTAACCTGTGCTCTCTAGTTAGGTTGCCCTAACCCGTGGCTGAACGCAAGCCATCCGGATCGGAACCGAGCTATCAATTCAGGCCGGTCGTGCCAGACTTAACCGGTCCGCTCGGCTTAGCAATCGGCTTCAGTCAACCGGAGGCGCGATGCCTGTCGTGGTCGTCAACGGAGCACCGATCGCCTGCACGCTCGGCCTGAGCCCATCGGTGCTCACCGTCGCTCCCAGCACCACGGCGGCTGGCGCACCCGTCCAAGCCATTGCCACCGTGCTGGATTTCGTGGTGGGAACCAACATCGCCAGCTTCGGCATGTGCAACAGCCCGGCCAACCCGGCAGTCCAGGCCGCGACCGCAGCCGCCTCAGGAGTGTTCACCCCGGCGCCCTGCGTACCGGTCATCCCAGCTCCCTGGACTCCAGCCTCGACCGCGGTCGCGGTGGACGCCGTCCCGGCATTGCTCAACACCGCGACCTGCACCTGCCAATGGGCCGGAGTGGTCAGCCTCACCGCACCGGGCCAGCTATCGGTCAGCGGTAGGTAACCGGCGTCATGGATTGGCCGGGGCTATCGGCGAGCCGGGGGCTATCGGTAAGCCGGGGCTATCGGCGAGCCAGGGCTATGGGCTGGCCGGCGCCATGCTCGGATCCAGGAACGACACCGCGAGCTGTACCGCACCCAGCCGGATCACGTCCCCACTGGCCAGCGGGGTCGAACTGGTGATCCGCCGTTCGTTGACGAAGGTGCCATTGGTGGCCGCCGCCGGCGGGTGGTCGGGCTGATCGGACCCGGTTTCCCAGATCACCGCCTGGCCGGGCTTCACAGCGATCACCGCATGGCTGCGCGACACCGTCGGGTCAGCAAGCATGATCTGGTTGCCCGCGGTACGTCCGATCGTCTGCTGCGTTTCACCGAGATCGAAAGTGGTTCCGGGCACGACCTTGGAGCCCTCCGGCTGGCTGTCCGCGTACGGCAACACGGTCAGCCGCACCAGCGCCGGGGGAGCGGCGTCCACCACCGCACCGACCGAGGGCGCCATCACCGGTACGTGTACGGTCTCGTCCGGGGCCGGCCCGGCCGGCGCGGTTTCGCCATCCTCGGCCGGCCCGATCGCGGCTAGCCGCACCCGCAGGTCCACCACTCCGGACGAGGTGATCATCGCCAGCGGCGCACGGTACAACGGCGGCCGGTAAGCGGTCACCGCCTGCGGCTGGCCATCGAGCGGGCTGACCGGCCACAGCACCGAACCGGTTTCATTGCGGGCCGGGATCAGCCAGTAATCGCCAGTCCGGTAGTGCGCCTGCTGACTGCAGAACTGCACCTGCACCCCGTCCTCAAGCTCGTACCAGGCATCAGTGCCCGGGATCTCGATCGCGTTGTCGGCCGTGTCCACCTCGACCTGCTGGTCCCACCGGCGCAGGTAGGGACGAGCCGAATCATCAATCCGGTGCGGGTCGAAGTCCTCCGGCCCGGCCAGCGTCACCAGCCCGCGCGCCCGGTCGTAGCGCACTACCTGCAGCAACGGCCTGGGCCGGGCGGTCGGCGTCCAGCTGTCATCGCGCAGCTCCACCCAATCGCCCTCGGCCAGATCGGCCTGATCATCGCGCGGTGGCTGGGTCAGCTGAGCCACCGTCTGCTCGGCCTCGCCCTCGGCCAGCGAGCTGAGCGCGAACAGCACGCTGCCGTTGTCCCGCGACCAGGCGAACGTCGCGGTCGACCGGTCACCGGGGCTGCGCACCTCGACCCGGTACAGCTGGTTCTCCGCCCGCCGGTAGCCGGTCGCGGTCGGCAGCCCGGCCAACTCGGCATCATCGGGATCATCGAAGCGGGTCCGGGCACGCAGTTGCGGACGGTGCGGATGCACCGTGTTGTATGCCAGATACGCCGCCTGCAGCTGGGCCGGGGATTCATCGCCGGCCAGCTCGGCGCCGTCGGGCAGGTCCTCGGTCACCGTGATCACGAACCGCAGCTGGCTGCGCAGGGTGGTGTCCGGTGCGGACGGCCCCAGCCCGGGTTCGGCCAGCTCGGGCGCCATCACCGCCGAGATGGTCTGCTCCCACACCAGCAACTCGACCAGGAACGGGGCGTGCGGCAGCGGTGGCACCCCGGTGACGCCGGCCTGGCCCCGGTACCGGATCGGCTTCGCCGGTTCCGAACCAGTGCTGTCGGTCAGCGTGCAGCGCAGCCCGTGCACGTAGTAATAGCCCGGTGTGATCAGCAAATCGTCCGGATCGTTCGGGTCCAGCCCGACCGCGAAGCCGCTGCCGGGGTAGCCGGTTCCGAACGGCCCGATCAGGTCGACGGTGAGCGAACGCAGGTGCGCCAGCAGGATCGCGGTCAGCTCGTTGGCGTCGCTGTCCAGCTGCACCCGGCCCTGCTGCGCCCACACCGCGGTGTAGTGGTTCTCCGGGTTGAAACTCAGCCGCGAAAAGTCGCCGTGCAAGGGATCCTCCAGAGTGAGCGTTAGGTGGCAAGCCGGATGTCGAGGTCGGTGCCGGGCGGCACGAATTCCGCCAACCGGTCCTGCAGCGCGGCGAGCCGGTGACCGGCCCACAGGTCGTGAAACGCGCCGAGTTCGCCGCCGTCGGCCGCCCCGGTCAGCAGCAGCGGACCGGTCGCGGACCTGAGCCTGGCGTAGCTAGGCTGGCCGAAGCTGGTGCTGTCGAAGGCTGGGACGGCTGCCCCGCCCGCGCCCTCGGCGATCGCCTGTTCGGGTTGGCAGTGCGAGCGACGCGGTGTTCTCGATCGCGGGTCGAGGTAGCTGTGGTGAACCTCGCCGTGCTGGCGGAGCTCCGATTCGACCAGGCCGGTGATGATGCTGTCGGCGACCACGGCGATCGCGCGGACGTTGAGCCGGCCGAAAACCGTGCCGCGCTGCAGGTCCAACCGCAGGTAGGCCGGCCGTCGTTCCCGTCCGAGCAGCGCCTGCTCGTTGGCTGCACCAGCGTCCAGCACCGAGTCGGCGAGCTCGACCGGCAACGGATCCTGGCCGGCCTCGCGGAACTCGATCCGGATCGGGCCGCTGATGCAACCAGCCAGCCGCAACCGGCTGGCTGGGCTGCGCACGCAGATGGCCGGCAGGTAGCGAGCGCGCCGGCCGCCACCGCGCACCGGAGCCAGCGTGCAGCGATCCAGCCCGACGGCGAGTGGCTGGCCGCTGAGGTTCAGCTCGGTGCGGTGCAGGTACAGCCCGTGCAGGTCGAGCCGGGCCGGGCCGGATTGCGATCCGGCTGCCCGCCGGCCCCGGACGGCCAGGGTTGCCAGCTCGTCACCGGCGCCGCTGCCGGCGATCACCGGTCGGCGGTCGGCCGCCGCGCACAGGTAAAGCCACTGGCCGGGCTGCAGGTCGATGGCCAGGTTCTCGGGGTAGACGTCGTCATCGCCGATCTCGATGCTCGCGTGCTGGGCCTGCTCGGCGGTCGCCGGATCGTCGCGGTCAGCGACCCAGGCGGCGAGCGCGGCGCCGATGGTCTGGTAAGGGCTGCCGCCGCTGGCCGCGACCCGGTACAGCCGGCTCGGCCGGTCCGGCGCGGGCCGGTGATCGTGCCCAGCGCCGAGGCCGCCGACCACCAGCCGGGCGTAGTTGACCCGCACCGGCGGTTGGGCCGGCGGATCGTCGCTGCCCTCGCCCGGGCAGTCGTCGGGATACTCGCGCTCGTCGAAAGCGAGCCGGCCGAGCACCGGATCCAGGCAGAGCATGCCCTCGGGTAGCCGGCTCGGCCAGCGGCTGAGGTTGGCCACCAGCACCCGATGCCGGGGCACCGGCCGGTCGCCGATCGTCACCAGGACGCTGCGGCCGGGACCGTAGTAGTCGGCCAGCTCGCGGGCCAGCGGCAGTCGGTGCAGCGGCGCGGCCAGGTCGATGTCGCCGGCCGGCTCAGCCCACCAGGCCCGGGCAACCGGCGCCACCGCCAGGTGAATGTCATTGCCCAGGCTGTCGAAACTGTAACGGCCCCGGGCCAGTCGGGCCGCCGGTGCGTTGACCGCGAGGTCCGGACGCAACCGCCACAGGTAGACCAGCACCGAGCTCAGGTTGCCGGCGCCGGGTTGGCGTTCGGAATCCACCCGGCGCAGGTCCGGCCGGCTGATCGCGGTCGAGAAAGGCCCGGCCGGGTAGCCGGCGATCGTGCCGGTGCGCAGGTCAGCCACCGTTGCCGGTTCGGCATGGCTGAACCGCACCGAGGCGGTCCGGGCGATGCCGGCCGCCGACTCGACCGCCCGGACCGGCCAGCCGGTGACGTCCTGCGCGAGCTTCTCGATCGCGGCCAGGCTGCCCTTGCCGGCCCGGTCGGCCAGCGCGTTGGCGACCTGCCTGCGATCGGCCGCGGCGGCCAGGTCAGCGCCGAACGAGGCCGGCCGGCTGCTCAGCTGCACCCCGAGCAGGGCTGCGAACTGCCGGATCCGGTCCGGTTGGCAGGTCTCGATGAACCAGTCGTCATAGAGCCGATCGACGTCGCCGAGCAGTTCCAGGTACTGCTCGGAAACGGCCGCCAATAGCGTCCGCAACGGGTAGCCGAGCTCGGTGTCGCGCAACTGGTACAGCCGGGGGACGAGCTCGTAGAGCGGGTTCGGATCAGCCTCGGTCATGGCGTTCGCCCTTCCAGCAAAAGGGTATCGGGCACCGCGTCGGTCAGGTGGGCCAGCTGCGCGGCCGGCACCGAGGTGGACGTCGGCCGGGGATCGAGGCCGGTGTGCAGCCGGATCCGGCTGCACACCGGCTCGGCGAGGGCATTTGCCAGGTCGGCCAGCTGGTCCGGGGTGGACGCCCGCGAGATCAACGCCAGCCCGCCGACCTCGCAGGACAGCACCCCGGGCACCCGGTGCACGGCAGCCAGGATCGGGCTGATCAGCACGTCCTCGCCGAGTTCGCGGCTGCGGTAGCTGAGCAGCTGCAGCAGGTTCGCCCGGGCGGCGGCCGACACGCTGTCCCAGGTCCAGCGGGCCGAGTGCACGATGCTCACCCGCAGCACGATCAGCACCAGGTCGGCCGGCACCACCAGTACCTGCTGGCGCGGGTCGGCCGCGCTGAGCTCGGTCTGCAACCCGGCGATCAGGTCGCTGTCGGCACCGAGCGGGGACGGCGCGCTGCCGGCCACGGTGACCCGCACGATCCGGCGCCGGCCATCGGTGCTCGACACCGCGCTCGCCTTGCCGATGCCCGGCCAGGAGCGGGCCAGGTCGGCATAGTCGGCCAGCGACACCGCCCGGCCCAGCGAGGTGAGTCCGACCGGAATCCGGTCGCGTAGCGTGTCGGCATCCTCCGGGTCACTTCCGCCTGAAGCAGCAAGCGGATTGTCCACCGCGGTGACCGCCAGCGGCCGGCTCAGCAGCTGGCTGAGCTGGTGCGCGGACACGTTGGCCTGCCCACCGGCACCGACCCGGTACTCGGCAACCACGTTGTCGGTGCCGGCCGGTAGCGGGCCGGCGAAGCTGATCGTGCTGCGACCCAGCGGGTCCAGGCCGGTGCGGTAGCTGGCCGGCGCGGTGCTGGCATCGATCCGGCTCACCTCGTCGTAGTACTGGCCGTCCACCCGGATCCGCAGGCTGCTCGCCGCACCGGTCGGGGTCGGGTCGTCCAGGGTGGGCCCGGTGCTGAGTACGAAGGCCTGGGACGCCAGCGCCGGGTTGCCGCTGCCGAGCACCTCGACGCGGGTGGCGCCGAGGTGGGCGCGCACCACGTTCGCATAGATCCGGACGCTGTCGCGCCGGTAGGTGTAGGTGAGCGGATCGAGCAGGCTGAGCGTGGTGTGCGGAGTGGCGCCGGGCAGGTCGCTGTCGGTGCTGATGTCGATGGCCGCGACCGTCACCACCTCGCCGGCCTCGACACTGGCCATCGTTGCCCCGCCGGTGCCCGTCCCGCTGGCGGCCGAAGCTGTCCCGTCGACGGTTGCCAGGTCGACCCGGCGGCCGGTGATGATCAGCTCGCGGCCGGCCTGCAGGCCCGAATGCAGGCCATCGAGTTCGAGCTGCTGGCCGCTCAGGTCATCGGTGATCGGGACTGGCAGCAGCGCCAGCGGATCGCAGTGGGCATAGACCGCCAGCTCGCGCAGGTCGGCCGTGGTGCGCTGGTCGCCGATCCAAGCCCGGTCAAGCTGCAGTCGGCTCACCCGAGCGGTGGTTCCGTAGCGGGTGATGGATACCGCGTCGATGGCGGTCACGGTGGCTACCAGCGGGTACTCATCGGACGGCTGGCCGGCCTGGGTGATCACGATCGGGGTGCCGGGCAGGATCTGGTCGTAGCGCGCGTCCAGGTGCAGGACGCTGGCATCGGCCGCCGGCAGCGGGGTGCTCAGCGAGACAGTCAGCTCGGTGCTGTCGAGGTTCCAGCGCAGGTCGAGTTGGCGCAGGCCGAGCGCGGCGTGGAAGGCCCGGCCGGGTAGCGGCAGCCAGTCGCAGCTCGTCCCGTCGGCGAGACCGAAGGTGATCGATCCGCTGGCCGCGGTCACGGTCAGCTCGAAGTCGGCGACCCCGCTGGCCCCGTCGCGGTAGCTGACCGTCAGCGCGTCGCCGGTGCCGCTGGCCGACAGCCGGCCGAGTTCGCCGAGATCAACGCCCGGCGCGGCCTCCAGCGGCACCGCCCGGAACTGGTCGGGATGGCCGGGTGCGCTCGCGCTGACCGCCACCACCGCCCGATCTTGGCGGCCGCGCAGGGTTGCCTGCAGCGACTCGGCCAGCGCCGCGCCGCTCTCGCGCAGCACGGCCACGATGGTGGCGCCGGTGAGCGTCACCGCTATCCGGCTGTTTCCGCCGATGCCCCACTCGATGCTGGCGACCTGCTGGCCCCGCTCGTCCAGCACCGGCTGCGGCGGCACCTGGGCACCGTAGGGCGCGGCGACCACTCGCATCGCGAACAGCGTCGGGACCTGATCGGGCAGCGCTTCGGAACTGGCCAGCGCGCTGTAGAGCGTGTCGGCCAGTTCCGGGTGCAGCGCGGCAACCAGGCGCGGTGTGGTGTCGGACCCGGCGCCGAAGACCTGGCCCGGTCCGCGGCGCAGCGGCGATGCTCGTCCGGGTTGGCGTGACAGCGCGCCGAGCAGGCCGCCGATGGTGCCGGGCAGCGAGTTGCCGGTGGCTGCGGTCTGGTTCGGGTTGCCGCCAGTTTGCCGTGCTCCGGCAAGGCTGATCGGCTCGGTGACCAGCTCGGTGCGATCGCCGGCCGGCTCGGCCCGCACGGTGCGTACCCGCAGCGCCTGGATCAGCTCGGTGCCACTGCGCAGCACCAGCACGCTGTTGGCGGTGAGCCGGCTGGTGGTGCCGCCGATGGCAAGCATCGCGGTGCTCGGCGCGGTGCTCAGCGCCGGTAGCGGCCGAGCGGCCAGCGGCGCCAGCAGGTTCCAGGACGGCCTGGCGACCAGGTCGGCGGCTGTCTCGAAGGTCTGCGGCTGCTCGCCCGGCCCGGGAACCGACTGCACGAGCAGGCCGGCCGACAGGATCACCGCGGCATCGTCGGGTTCATCGTGCAGCGTGTAGGCCAGATGCGCCGAGGCCGCCATCGGTGGCCGTGGCCGGGTACCGAGCAGGTTCGCGATCGCCAGCACCGAGCTGGCCTCGACCGCGCTGTCCAGGTAACCCTCGGCCGCGATCCGGTCGCGGTAGAAGCTCAGCACATCGGCCAGGCTGGCCCAGGCATCGAGCAGGGCCACCGTGGGATCGCTCAGCTCTCGGGTGTGCAGTGCCAGTCGGGCGGCCGGATCGGGATCGTCCAGCAGCCGGTTCAGCAACCGTTGCAGGTACCAGTCCCGGCGCTGACCAGCAATCGGTCCGGTCATCGGTCACCTCGGGTGCTGGTGAAGCTCACCGATGCCCAGCCGCGATCGGGATGATCTGGGTCGTTGTCCAGCCTGGCCAGCTGCAGGGCCGTCAGCCGCAGCGCGCCGCTCACCGGGTTCGTACCGGGCCGTACCGGCTGATCTAGGAAGCCGAAGCGGTTGAGCTTCAACTCGATGACGTCAGGCAATTCCTGGACGGCCGCGATCACGGCACTCGCCCAGATGGTCTGGCCGAACTCAAGCCGGCTCGGATGAAACAGCGCGGCGGTGCCGGTTGCCAGCCAGCCGGCCGAGAGCAGTCCGAGGACCCGCTCGCGCAGGTTGGGCAGGTCGGTGCCGGCGGCCGGGCTGAGCTGCACCTCGATCGCCAGCGGCCGGTACTGCGGCGGCCGCACCCGCAGCTGGTGGCCGAGCCGGCGAATCCGTTGCAATCGCTCGACAACCTCGGTCAGCAGCAGCCTTGATGGCGCGCTGCCATCGGCCGCGGTCAGGCAGATATCGATCAGCGTGCGGCTGCCGTCGAAGCGCAATTCGGCGGCAGCCCGTCCGACACCGGGCAGCGTCCGGGCATAAATGGCGTAGTCATCGGCATCCAGCGCGCGTGGCTGGTGCAGCGCGAAGCTGCCGCCGATCGCCTGCCGTGCGGCTGCCAGCGGCTCCGGATCGGTGCCGCCGGTCGCCGGTAGCGGGTTGCGTACCGCGCTGATCGCGCCCAGCGCTACCGGATCGGCCTGCGGGTCGGCCACCATCGCGTTCAGGTTGTCGGCGGCGAGGTTTCCCTGCTGCCCGTTGCCGGTCCAGTACCGCACCGCGAGCCCGCTCGCGCCGGCCTGCGCCGGCCCAGGGTTGAGCCGTAGCCAGCCGATCCGGTCGGAGTCCAGCTCGACGACCAGGTCGGCG
>JBDSAN010000471.1:0-3883 GCA_039922115.1 Jatrophihabitantaceae bacterium | reverse complement strand
ACCCGCACCCCGTCGAACCACAGCTTGCCGTTGTCGACGCCGTTCAGGCCGGCCTTCGGGCCGCAGTCGGCGATTCGCACGCCGGGTACTGGCTGGCCGGCCTCGTCGCGGATCGGCACCAGAAAGGCATGCACACCGTGACCCTGACCGCCGGTCTGCAGTTGGGCGAACACCACTGCCAGCCGGCCGTCGGCAGCCGCGTTGCCGATGTACTCCTTGGCTGCCGAATCGTCGGGGGTCTCGATCACGAACTGCTCGGCGGCCGGGTCATAGGTGGCGGTGGTGCGCAGCGCGGCCACGTCCGAACCGTGCCCGTGCTCGGTCATCGCGAAGCAACCAAGCAGCCGGCCGGCGCAGATGTCGGCCAGGTAGCGGCGATGGTGCCCGGTGTTGCCCAGATGCAGCACCGCGCCGCCGAACAGGCCGAACTGCACGCCAACCTTGACCATCAGCGACAGGTCGGCCATCGCCAGCATCTCGAAGGCCACGATGGACGCGCCCAGATCACCGCCACCGCCGTAGGAGACCGGAAATCCCAGCCCGGTCAGCCCGTCGGCGCACAGCGCGTTGAGCTGTTCCAGGGTGCGGGCGCGCTGCTCGGCGATGCTGGCCCCGTGCACCGGGGTGAACAGCGACCGGTCCGACAGCGTGCGGGCCAGTTCGCGCTGCTCGGACCAGCGCCCGTCCAGCTGGCTGCGCAGCGCGGCACGGGCATCGGCGGCCAGCGGTTCGAGCATGCTCATCGGCACTCCTTGTCGTGGTCGGATCGATTCGTCACTGCTCGGGTACGGCCTCGGATGTGCTGCCGTCCAGCGCGGTGTCCAACGCCTCGCGCAGGCTGCCGGCGCCACCGAGCAGCAGCATGGTGAGGCTCTCGGCAAGCTGGCGGCGATTCATCGCGTCCGGGTGGTCCAGCCACCAATCGCCGGCCGCCTTCACCAGCCCGACGATCGCGGTCCCCCAGGGCCGGCTCAGCACCGGGTCGAGCTGGTCACCGGGCAGGCTGGCGATCAGCGCGTCCAGCCGGGCAGCGATCAGCCCGGTGTAGTCGGCTACCGGATCGCCGCCGGCCCGCTGCACGATCGGGTTGCTGACCACGAACCGGTACAGCTCGGGGTTGCGGTCCAGCACGGACAGGTAGGCATCGATGCCGGCGGTCACCATCGCGCGCGGATCGCGCTGCTCGGCGATCTTGAAACTGAGCTGATCACCCAGGCCGGCCGCCAATTGCTGGCCGACCGCCCGGTACAGGTCGGCCTTGTCCGCGAAGTGCCGGTAGAACACCGCCTTGGACGTGCCTGCGAAGGCGGCGATCTGATCCATCCCGACCGCCGAGCCGTGCTGTTCAACGCAGGCGACGGTGGCACTGACCAGTTCGGCGCGCCGGGCCAGCCGGTGCGCGTCCCAGCGAGCCGAACGTCCGTCTGCTTTGCTGGTACCGGTCACCCTTCCCAGGGTATCCGATACCGTCAGTATCGGATACTGCCGGCCGGCAGGGTCGATGTGAAGGGGCCGAACAATCGGTCCGCGCGATGCCAGCAGTTGGCGGACCTAAGAACGCGTAGCGAGGCTTGGTTGAATGAGGCCATGCCGGTAACCCGTTTGTCACGTTCTGCCTGCCTGCTCGGACTAGCAGCACTGGTCACCATTGGCGTGACCGCCTGCAGCCACCCCAAGAAGGCACCGCCGGAACAGGTCGCCGCGCAGGCCTACCTGGACGCCCTTGGCGGAGCTGATGCCGCCGGGGCCGCCGCGCGCACCACCGACTCGGTGACCGCCAGCAGCGCCATCGAAGGCAGCCTGACCGGCCTCGGCGCCGGGGTGAAGGGGACCCTCACCGTTACCGGATTGACCGATCGGCAAAGCACGACGGCCACCGCCAGCTACCAGGCCAGCTGGCGGCTGCCCGGCGTTGCCACGCCCTGGACCTACAGCGGCACCCTGCCAGTCATCAAGCAAGGGCAGGTCTGGCTGGTCAGCTGGAAATCCAGCGACATCGAACCCAAGCTGCCCGACGGATCGCACCTGAGCGTGCGTCGCAGCCTGCCGACCCGAGCCGCGATCACCGACGACCAGGGCACGCCGCTGTTCGCCCCGACGCCGGTGGTGCAGGTCGGCATCAACCCTGCCAACGTGCTGAACCTCAGCCAGCTGGCAGCCACCCTCGCCGCGGTGCCGCAGTTGCAAACCACCGCCGCCGAGATCATCAGCGCTGTCAAGGCCGCGCCGAAGAACCAGTTCGTACCGATCATCACCCTGCGCCGGCCGGCCTATGAGCAGATCAAGGCCCAGGTTTACAACCTGCCCGGCACCGAATTCCCGGACGGGACGCTGCTGCTGCCACCCACGTCGACGTTCGCCAGGCAGCTATTGGGCAGCGTCGGCCCGGCCACCAAGGAGCTCATCGACGGCTCGAAGGGACGCATCGTGGCCGGCGACCAGGTCGGCCTGTCCGGCCTGCAACGGGCGCTGGACGCCCAGCTCACCGGCACGGCAGGCATCACCATCGACGCAGTTTCCGACACCGACGGCTCCCCCGGCCAGACGTTGGCCACGGTCGCCGCCCCGGTCGCTGGCAAGCCGGTCAAGCTGACCCTGAACCGGCAGACCCAGCTGGCCGCCGATGCGGTGCTGGCCGGCGAACCGCTGCCGGCCGCGATCGTGGTCAGCCAGCCGTCCACCGGCAAGCTGCTGGCGGTGGCGAACAGCTCGGCGGCCACCGACGACATCGCACTGGACGGCCAGTATCCGGCCGGCTCGACCTTCAAGATCGTCACCTACACCGCCGCCTTCGAACACAACCCGGCGCTGACCGCGTCCAGTACCGCCGACTGCCCGCCCACCGTCACCGTGGACGGGCGCACGTTCGAGAACGAGAACAAGTTCCACTACGGCCAGATCCCCTATTCCGCCGCGTTCGGCTACTCCTGCAACACCACCGCAATCAACGTCGCCGACGCGCTGCCGGACGGCACCATGTATGCCGCGGCCAAGCAACTGGGCCTCGGCACCGACTGGAAGCTGCCGGTGGATTCCTTCACCGGCTCGATGCCGGCTACCGCGACCGGAACCGAGAAAGCAGCCGAGGCGATCGGCCAGGGCAAGGTGCTGGTCAGCCCAGCGCTGATGGCCGAGATCGTCGGCGCGGCAGCGACCGGGACGCCGGTGCCGCTATCGCTGGTCGCCGGTCAGCAGGCCAAGCCCGGCACCGCATTGGACGCGCAGGTCACCGCCAAGCTGAACACCCTGCTGCGCGCGACCGTCGCGCTGCCCGGCGCCACCGCCTACCAGGCGTTGAACTCGCTACCCGGCCAGATCCGGGGCAAGACCGGCACCGCGGAATTCGGCACCGCCGTCCCACCGAAGAGCCATTCCTGGTTCGCCGGGGTGCGTGGCGACCTGGCGGTGTCGGTGTTCATCTACGGCGGCGAGCAGTCCAGCACCGGCGCGGTGGTACTTGCCCAGAAGCTGTTCAGCGCATTGCCGTGAGTTGTGGCTACCGTGGCAGGCATGACTGAAGTTCACGACAGCCCTTCCGAATGGGTGGCCGAGCACATCCAGCGCTATGTCGACACCGATGGCGCCGATGGCCAGAACTGGCGCGGGGTGCCGACCCTGTTACTGACCACCACCGGCCGCAAGTCCGGCGAGCTGCGTCGGACCGCACTGATCTACGGCGAGCACGGCACGTCCTATCTGGTGGTCGCCTCGCGGGGTGGCGCGCCCAGCCATCCGTCCTGGTACCTGAACCTGACCGCGGATCCGCAGGTGCAGCTTCAGGTCGGGCCGGACAAGTTCAGCGCGATCGCCCGTACCGCCACCGAGGCCGAGCGCGCCGAGCTGTGGCCGAAGATGGCGCTGATCTGGCCGGACTACGACAGCT
>JBDSAN010000470.1:0-7321 GCA_039922115.1 Jatrophihabitantaceae bacterium | reverse complement strand
GTGCGGTCAGCGCGATCGCGCCGGCTGTGGCGACCGCGATCGCGGTGCCGGTCAAGGCGAGGGCGGTACGGCGTGCGTGCATAGGATTTCCTTTGTTCTCAAGCCACCTGGGTGGCGCAGTCGATCGGACGTCCCTATTAGTAGGCATCGGCAGTCAGCTTCAGGTGCGGGCACTGTTCGGGTCAGATCAGCGCGCCGGCAGGCTTGTGCCGGGGTGTGCGCTCACTTGTCGAAGCCGCCGGCGCCGCTACCTGGGCACTCACCCAACATCGGCCAGGGCTCGCGTATTGATTCCGCGCGCCGCGCCTCTACTAGCGCGAGGAGCCGGGGTTTCGGGCAGGTGATCCGGATCGGGCAGATCGGATCGTCGTCCCGAATTGCCTTGCGCAATCGAGCAGAAGCGCCGAGACTGCCGGAATCGGCGAGTGGGGGCAACATGATTGTCGATGCGCCAGGGGGCCTTGCCGGCCCGCCCGCATGCCGCTGCCCGGCGCCGGAGGCCGACCGATGACCGACGAGTTGACCGCGCTGCAAGCTGCCCTGAACGGTTACGAGATCGGCGCTCGATTAGGCGCCGGCACCTTCGGGGTGGTCTTCGCCGCTCGGCAACCACTGCTCGGCCGGCAGGTCGCCCTGAAGGTGCTGCGCAGCGACCATGCCGCCAGCGCCGAGCTGAAAGGCCGGTTTCGCACCGAAGCGACCGTTCTCGCCGAGCTCGATCACCCCCACATTGTCAAGGTGTTCGAGTACCACGAGGTGAACGACCTGTGCGTGCTGGTGATGGAACGCCTCGATGGCGGTGACCTGCGTGGCCGACTCGGTAGAGCACCGATCGACGTCCCGACCGCCTGCACGGTCGCGCTCGCGGCCTGCTCAGCGCTGCAGCAGGCACACCTGCAAAGCGTCCTGCATCGAGACATCAAGCCGGCGAACCTGATGTTCTCCGCTGCCGGAATCCTCAAGATCACCGACTTCGGCATCGCCAAGGTGCTGGCCGGCATGCAGCCCGGGACGGTGATGGACAGCTTCCTCGGCACTCCGAGCTACGTCGCGCCCGAGCAGGTCAGCGGCGACGCGCTGGGGCCCGGTGTCGACATCTACGCGGTGGCCACCCTGCTCTACGAGCTGCTCAGCGGTCAGCTACCGCATCCAGCCGGCGGCGGTCCGATGGCGGTCGCCTTTCGGCATGTCACCGATCCACCCCGGCCGCTGGGCGAAGTGGCACCCGAGTTGCCGACCGCCCTGATCGAGGCGGTGATGCGCGGGCTGGCCCGATCGCCGGCAGATCGCTACGAATCGGCCGAGGCATTCGGGATCGCGATCGCCAGGGCCGCTGCCGAACTGGGCCCGCGCTGGCACACCCGGGCCCGGGTCAGCCTGGCTGCGCCGGGGCCGATCCTTGAGGAACTGCTTGCGCCGAGCCCCGCACCCAGCCCCGATCAGGCCGGCCAGACCGCCATCTGGAGCCGGGCCAGCAGCCCGACCGATCCGGCCGCGGATCCGGCGCTGGCCGGCAGCACTGAGCTGTGGCCGACCCCGACGATACCGATCGCGCAGCTACCAGCACCGGAACCAGCACCGGAACCAGCGCCGCCGGCGCTGCCGGTCGCCGAACCGGAACCAGCACCGCCAGCCGTCCCGATCGCGCAACCGCCTGCCGCAGCGCCTGCCGCAGTGCCACCCGCTGCCAGCCCGCCGGTCGCACCGCCGCCCGCGCGACGGCGAACACTGATCGCGGGGTTGGCTGCCCTGGTCGCTGTCGCGGCTGGTGGAACCATCTACGCCCTCACCGGATCCTCGGACAAGAACACCGCATCGGTCATCTCCAGCGGTGGCACGACGACCAGCCCAACCAGCAATAGCAGCGGCAGCCCTGATTTCGCGAACGTGCTCAGCTCCGAGGGCAGCGGCGTACTGCGCGTTATCTCCGACTCCTGCTCGACCGGGCATTCCGGAACCGGCTTCCTGATCGCGCCCAACCTGGTGGCAACCGCATCGAGCCTGCTCACCGACACCGTGTCGGTGTCGGTGAGCACGGCCGATCACCAGGTGCGAGCAGGCCAGGTCATCGGGTTCGATTCCGACCTGGCGTTGATCGAACTGGCACACAACCTCACCGGGCATGTCTTCAGTCCCGGTTCGGTGCCGACCGCTAACGATCCGCTGGCTGCCATCGGTTATGCCCCGGCGGACGGTCCGGTGCTGCGCAATGCGGTGCTGGCAACAGTCGATCACGACCGGTTCAGCCTGCAATCGAGCTCCGAGTTCTCCGCCACCGACCTCGGCGCACCGGTGCTCGGCTCGTCCGGCGAGCTAGCCGGCATCCTGCTCAGCACCGATTCCAGTACCGATGCGGTGCTGTCAGCATCAGCCGCCGCCGCGAAGGCGCAGGCCTGGATCGACTCGCCGCAGCACCCGGATGCGAGCAGTTGCGCCACCTCAGCCGGACCGGACGGCGAGGACATGCAGCCCGGCGTGCCAGATTCGGCAGCAGCCACCGCGGCAATCTCCACCACCGTGGCCAACTACTTCCGGGCAGTCGACCAGGCCGACTACCCGACGGCCTATCAGCTGCTGGGCACCAGCTTGCAGGCAGCGCTCGGCAGCCTGGACCAGTTCTCGACCGGGCATTCCACCACCTTCGACTTCAACGTCACCCTGCATTCGGTGACCCGCGAGGGTTCGGACGGCTCGTTGCGGGCGTGGGTCACCTTCACCTCGCTGCAGAGTGCCGATCACGGCCCGAAGCCAGGACAGACCTGTTCGAACTGGTCATTGGACTACATCATGCAGGCCAGTTCGGGCAGCTACCTGATCAATCGGGTGCTGGCGCACACCGGCTCCACGCCGTCCACCGGCTGCCTCTAGGGCTGCCTCTAGGGCTGCCCGGCCTGCGGTCGGCTGCCGGCGCCGCGCAGGTTGCTGAGCCTGCTCAGCGTGTCGAACCAGAAGGGCGCCCCGAAGCCGACCGCCACCGCGGACAGCACCAGCCCGAGCAGTTTCACCAGCCAGCTCGAGATGCTGGCCGGTACCGCGCGCACCCGATCGTGGCTGCGGCTCGCGCCGAAATCCCAGCCGACCGGCAGCGCGAGGGTCTTGACCTGCGCGATCGCGCTATCTACCTGGGTCGGGCTCGAACCGGCCTGGGCGGCTGCCGCGGTGGCAACCGCCGAACGTTGCACCGGGGCCGTCCAGAGGTTCTGGGCAATCGAGATCGCATCGACATTGAAGGCAATGACCAGCACCGCGCCATAGACCGTCACGAACAGTTGAACGCGCCGCTTGTACCAGCCAGAAACCCGATCCATCTGGTCGTCGTACCACTGCTCGATCTGCTGCCGGAAGCCCTCCAGATCACCGCCGGCCGCCTCGAACAGCGACTGCAGTGCTTGAGCTGCCGGGTTGGCGTCGGCGGCCAGTTGGTTAAGGCCCGCCCGAATCCGATCGGTGCTACCGGGAAGCAGCGCCTGCAGGGCCGCCACCACGGCCAGGTTGACATCATCGCCTGCCTGCACGGTTCCAGCGAGCCGCTGGACGTTGGTCGCGCTGGGTTCGGCACGCAGCGTCGCCAGCGCCAGTTTGCCTTCGGCGGTGAGGAACTGGGCATCGATCCGGGCCAGCAAGGTGGTCAATTGCCCGGCACCGGCCGATGTCGGATCAAGCCGGCCAACCTGATTGCCCAGCAGGTCAAGCAGGACTGCCGAGAACGTCCGAGCAGGCAAATACGAGATACCGCGCTTACCGCCGATCCCGGTTTCCATCGATCGGACCAGCGGATGCCGCTTCACCGCGGTGACGCTCAGCGGAACCCGACCAGCCGGATCGGGCTGACCGCCGGCGATTGGCGGCCCGACCAGTGCAGTCAGCGCCTGCACCAATCCGGCGCCGCGCCAATTCAATGCGGTCGCGACTGTTTCGTTGATCCGGGACGCGAGCAGGCTGAATATCAGAAAGGTCAGCGCGAGGCCGAGCCCGACATCGAGGCTGGCGGACAGGCCCATTAGTGCCGACTCCTTAGCTTGTCGACGTTCTCCAGTCCGTTGGTATCTGCAACCGCCGACCGCGGCTGGCCGCAGCTCAGCACTGTTGGCACTCGAGAGCAGCCAACATCCAGCGATCAGCGCAATAGCCTTTGTCTACAAGCCGAAATTCCCCCCGGATTTTCTAACCAGCAGGCACCTTCGCGGTGCCCGTCCGGCGAGCTGCCGAGCTCAACGAACTGCTGGTCCGAACAGGCTAAGTCCGGCGGTTCGCGGCAGTCAACCGCCTTTGGATGCCAATTCCAGCGGCTACCACAGCGCCACGTTCGGATGGTTATAGACGAAGTGCCGGGTAGCCCGGCCGGCACCGGGCAGAGTTTCGCCTCCAGTCAAAAGAAATAACCCGTCAGCGAAGATCCTTTACGCGTAGGTAACGGAGCTAGTGGGACGCTGCACCCATTCCTTCTTCCGCCGCCCAGCCACGACTGTCCGGCGAGTCCATGTAACTTCAGCTTCGTGCCGAGGGGGACTTGACCGTGCCCGAATCACTCACCTTTCCCGGGGTATACCTGCAGGAGTTGCCGAGCCAGGTGCACACCATCGTCGGCGTGCCCACCTCGGTAGCAGCCTTCGTCGGGGACGCATCCGTCGGCCCGCTGAACCTCGCTCGCCAGGTAAACAGCTGGGCGGACTATCAACGAACCTTCGGCCCGCTGGACACCGACTACCCGATGAGCTGGGCGGTATACCTGTACTTCATCAACGGCGGCGCGACCGCCCAGGTGGTCCGCGCGGGCACCGGTGGTACCGCCACCCAGATCGACGTCGGCGGCTCGTTCACCCTCGCGGCGAACAGCCCCGGCGCCTGGGGCGACTCATTGAGCGTGACGGTCAGCCGATCGAGCATCCCGCAACCGAAGGCCGGCCAGCCGGGCGCCGGCCAGCCCAGTGCCGCGTTCACGCTTGCCGTGTCCCAGCTATCCGGCGGGATGACTGTCGCATCGGAGAAGTACCCATCGGTGACAGTACAAACTCTCGGCGCGGCACTCGCTCGCTCGCGACTGGTCACGCTGGCAGCAGTCTCCGACGCGGCCACACCACCTGCCGATGACACCTACACGGTGACCGGCGCGGCCAGCGCCGCGGCCAAGCCGGGTGCGGCGCCGAAGCCAGCTGACGGCGCGGGCGGAGCGCCGGCTGCCGGTGGAGCGCCGGCTGCGGGCGGAGCGCCGGCGGCCGGTGGAGCACCGGCGGCACCGGCCAGCACCAATGCCCCTGGTACGAAACCTGCTTTCAGCCCAGCTGCCGTGGTCAATGACGGCGTGCAGGCCTTGGCAAAGGTCGACATCTTCAACATGCTCTGCTTGCCGACCCTGGTCGATCAGACCCACCCGGCAGCCGATCTCGACGTCGCTGCTGCGTTCTGCAAGCAGCACCGTGCCGTGCTCATCGTGGATCCACCCAGCGCCTGGTCGAGCGCGCTGCTGGACGTCCAGACCGCCACCGACAGCCCGGCGATCGATGCCAGCCGGGACGCCGCGGTGTACTACCCCAACCTCTCGGTGACCGACAACGCCGGAGTTGTCCATGAGATCGGACCGAGCGGTGCGGTCGCCGGCGTGTGGGCAGCCACCGATCGCAGCCGAGGTGTCTGGAAGGCGCCAGCCGGGACCAGCGCCAACCTGGTCGGCATCACCGACCTGGCCGCGCAGATCGGCGATGCCGAGAGCGGGCTGCTCAATCCGATCGCGATCAACGCGCTGCGCAAGCTGCCGCTGTACGGCCCGGTCGTGTGGGGCGCGCGCACGTCAGTCGGTGCCGATGCGGCCGCTGATCAATGGAAGTACCTGCCGGTGCGCCGAACCGCCCTGTTCATCGAGGAATCGCTGCGCAGGTCGACCCAGTGGGTGGTGTTCGAACCGAACGATGAGCCGCTGTGGTCCTCGCTGCGGTTGAACATCGGCGCGTTCATGAACGGCCTGTGGCGACAGGGCGCGTTCCAGGGCACCACCAAGTCCGATGCCTACTTCGTCAAGTGCGACTCTGAGGTCAACCCACAGGACCAGATCGATCTGGGCATCGTGAACGTCATCGTCGGCTTCGCGCCGCTCAAGCCGGCCGAGTTCGTCGTGATCAGCATTGAACAAATGGCAGGTCAGCTCCAGACATGAGGTGAGCACAGATGGCTGCAAGCGCGCCCTTCAGCGTGAACGCGTCCCGACTCGATCCGTACAAGAACTACCGGTTTCGGATCAAGTGGGACGGCATCTACGTGGCCGGCGTCAGCAAGGTGAGCGCGCTCAAGCGCACCACCGAGGTGGTCAAGTTCCGCGACGGCGGCGACGAGAGCACCAGTCGCAAGAGCCCCGGTCGTACCGAGTTCGAGGCGATCACCCTGGAACGGGGCGTTACCCACGACACCACCTTCGAGCAGTGGGCCAACAAGGTCTGGAACTACAGCAATGCCCAGGCAAAGATGTCCGAACAGGAGGTGTCGCTGGCCGACTTCCGCAAGGACCTGATCCTGGACGTGTTCAACGAGGCCGGCCAGAAGGTGCTGTCCTACCACCTGTTCCGATGCTGGGTTTCGGAGTTCCAGTCGCTGCCTGAGCTGGATGCCAACGCCAACGCGATCGCGATCCAGCACCTGAAGCTGGAGAACGAGGGCTGGGAACGCGACCTGGCAGTGGTCGAAGTAGCCGAACCCAGCTTCGGCTGATCTCGCACCGTCCAAGCACATGATCACGCCCGCCGACCTGCTCACTGCCTGGGAGCGCGGCGCGGCGTTGCCGGTGAGCGACCGGGCACCGTCCATCCTCGCCGCACTCGACCCGGCCTGCGATCCGGGCCAGCTCACCATCGGTAGCTGCGACGCGTTGCTGTACCGGCTACGCCGGCAGCTGTTCGGCGATGCGCTGGACGCGGTCGGTCGCTGCCAGCAATGCGCCGAGCAGATCAGCGTGGCGCTGTCGCTGGCTGACCTGCAACCTGAACTGGTCGCCGAGCCGGCTACCGTGACCGTCGAGCTGGCCGGCTTCCGGCTGCGGGCCAGCCCGCTGCGCAACAGCGACCTGCGCGAGCTCGCCACGCTCGGTTCCACCCTGCAAGCAAGGGATATTCTGCGCCGCTGTGACCCGCAGGTAACCGACCAGGACGGCAACCCGGTGCCGGCGGATCGGTTGCCCGACGAGGTACTGGACGCGGCCCTGGACCTGGTCGCCGATGCCGATCCGGGCAGCTCGGTGCTGCTGGCGATCAGCTGCGGCTGCGGCGCGTCCTGGCTGGAACAGCTCGATATTCGAACGGTCTTCTGGGACGAGCTGTCCCGCTGGGCAGCCGAG
>JBDSAN010000469.1:0-3702 GCA_039922115.1 Jatrophihabitantaceae bacterium | reverse complement strand
GGCTGTCCTCGCTGCGGATGGCCGGCCTAGGCGCACAGCACGTGGTCGCGATGTTCGGCGCGACCTTCGTCTTTCCGGCGATCATGGGACTCAACCCGAACCTCGCGGTGATGATGTCAGGCATCGCGACCATCATCTTCCTGCTCATCGTCAAGGGCCGGATCCCGTCCTACCTGGGCACCTCCGCCTCGTTCGTGGCCGCGGTCGCGGCGATCCGCGCGCAGGGCGGTGATTCGGCCGAGGTGACCGGAGCGATCCTGATCGCCGGCCTGATCCTGGTCGCGGTCGGCGTAATCGTGCACTTCGGCGGCTCGCGCTACGTCCGGCTGGTGCTGCCGCCGGCGGTGACCGGTGCGGTGGTGATGCTGATCGGGTTCAACCTGGCCTCGGTGGCCACCACGGTGTACTTCCCGTCCGAGCAGTGGATCGGCCTGCTGACCACCGCCTTCGTGATCGTGGTCGCGGTATTGCTGCGTGGCTTCATCAGCCGGATCGCGATTTTCCTGGCGCTGATCTTCGGGTACCTGATCTCCTGGATTGCCGACCGGATTCACGACGTGCCGGTCTGCACCAAGGCGGTGGTCTCGGCCTGCACCGCGACTGGGCACCGGATCGACTGGTCCGGGGTCAAGAGCGCGCACTGGATCGGCCTGCCCAAGGACATCCTGAGCCCGACCTTCGGCGAGCTGACCGGCCCGCACTGGCCGGCGTTCAAGTTCACCTTCATCCTGCTGGTGATTCCGTCGGTGATCGCGCTGCTCGCTGAGAATTCCGGGCACGTCAAGGCGGTCTCGGAAATGACCGGCGAGGATCTGGACCCCTACCTCGGACGGGCCTTCATCGGCGACGGGGTGGGCACCGCGCTGGCTTCGCTGGTCGGCGGCTCACCGACCACCACCTATGCCGAGAACATCGGGGTGATGGCCGCGACCCGGATCTACTCGACGCTGGCGTACTACATCGCGGCCGTGGTGGCGATCCTGTTCGGTTTCTGCCCCAAGTTCGGCGCGATCGTGGCCGCTACCCCCGGTGGCGTGCTGGGCGGTATCACGCTGGTGCTGTACGGCATGATCGGCCTGCTCGGCGCCAAGATCTGGATCGAGAACGGGGTGGACTTCGGCAATCCGGTCAACCTGGTGCCGCTGGCTGCCGGCATCATCGCCGGGATCGGCAACCTGGTCATCAAGTTCAGCGACACCTTCTCGATCACCGGAATCGCGGCCGGCACCCTGATCGTGCTGATCGGTTACCACCTGGTGCATATCCTGGGACCACGGCTGGGCCTGCCGTCCGATGGCGGGCTGTTCAACGATCTGGCCGAGCAGCCCGGTGCCGGCCGGGTCGCGACCAGCAGGACGATCCCGGCCGGTGCCAGCGCCGATGCCGGCAACCGGCCGCGGCCTGGTTCGGGCTCGCGGCCAGCTGAAGGGAAGGGCAAGCCGAGGTGAAACCGTCCGCCTTCGAGTACAGCCGGCCCGACTCGCTCGGGGCCGCCCTGGACCTGCTCGCCGAGCACGGTTCGCAGGCGAAGGTGCTCGCAGGCGGGCAGAGCCTGATCCCGATGCTCTCGATGCGATTGGCCGCCCCGGCACGGCTGATCGACATCAATCGGATCGCCGCGCTCGATTACGTCCGGACCGGCCCGGCCGGTGTCCGGGTCGGTGCGCTGGCCAGGCACGCGGTACTCGAACGGGACGGCTCAGCGGCCCGTTGCCAGCCGCTGCTGGCCGCCGCGCTGGCCTCGGTGGCACACCCGACCATTCGCAACCGGGGCACCAGCGTCGGCAGCATCGTGCACGCCGACCCGGCCGCTGAGCTGCCTGCCGTGCTGAGCCTGCTCGGCGGCTCGCTGACGGTGGCCTCGGCCGCCGGCCAGCGGGTGGTGCCGGCCGCCGAGCTGTTTGTCGGGCCGCTGGAATCCTCGCTCGCGCCGACCGAGCTCGCGATCGAGGCGTTCTTTCCGGCGCTGGCGCAGCGATCCGGCGTTGCCTTCGCCGAACTGTCGCGCAGGCGCGGTGACTACGCGGTTTGCGGGGTTGCGGTGCTGGTGGCCCTCGATCAGGATCTGCGAGTGAGCTCGGCCTTGGCCGGCTACCTGTCGATAGCGGCCACCCCGTTGGTGCTGGACCTGACCGGTCCGATCCACGGACGGACCTTCGACTCCGACCTGGCACCGGCCGCTGCGCTGGCCCGAGAGCTGGTCGATCCGGAACCGGACATCCACGCCACCGCCGAGTACCGGCGCCAGTTGGTCCAGGTGCTCACCCAGCGGGCGCTGCGGCAAGCCGCCCGGACCGCTGCCGGGGCCGACTGATGGCCGAGACCCTGCATCAGATCACCCTGCTGGTCAACGGCATTCCGCTGCAGGCCGAGGTGCCCGCCCGCCGGCTACTGTCGGACTGCCTGCGCCACGACCTGGGCCTGACCGGCACCCATGTGGGCTGCGAGCACGGCGTCTGCGGGGCCTGCACGGTGCTGGTCGGCGGGGTGCCGATGCGATCGTGCCTGCTGCTGGCGGTCAGCGTCGATGGCGAGCAGCTCACCACCGTTGAGGGCCTGGCCGGGCCTGACGGTGAGCTGTCACCGGTGCAGCAGGCATTTGCCGAATGCCACGGCCTGCAATGCGGATTCTGCACTCCAGGCTTTCTCACCACGATCACCGCCGGCCTGGCCGAGAACCCCGACCCGAGCCCGGACCAGGCCCGCGAGCTGATCGGCGGCAACCTGTGCCGCTGTACCGGTTACCAGAACATCGTCAAGTCAGTGCTGCGGGCGGCTGAGATCACCCGAACCAAGTCGACCGAAGCGGACGCCGCGGCAAGCACTGTCCTGCGGGCAGCCGAGATTAACCATACCGAACAAGGTGATTCGGCATGACCACCCGGATGGTCGGTGAGCCGATCAAGCGGGTCGAGGATCCCCGGCTGCTGGTCGGGCAGGGCCGTTACCTGGACGATCTCGGCGCCGACGCGGTCGAGGTGGCGGTGCTGCGCTCGCCGCACGCGCACGCCCGGATCCTCGACATCGACGTGACCGATGCGCTCGAGGTGGACGGCCTGCTGGCGATCTACACCTACGAGGACCTGACCGGCCCGCTGGCCGACCCGCTGCCGCTGCTGATCCCGCACCCGGCGCTGACCCATGGCCGGACCCAGTACGCGCTGGCCCGCGACGAGGTGAACTACGTCGGCGAGGCGATCGTGCTGGTGGTAGCCGAGGATCGCTACCGGGCCGAGGACGCGGTGGAACGGATCGTGGTCAGTTACCAGCCGCTGCCGGCGGTGGTCGGCATCGAGGCTGCTCGGGCAGCTGACCGGCTGGTGCACCCGGACGTGCCGGGCAACGTGGCCGCCCACCTGGTGCAGGAGGTCGGCGATGCAGCGGCTGCCATCGCCGCCGCCCCGCACCGGTTACAGCTCGACCTTTCTATCGAGCGTTCGGCGTCGATGCCGCTGGAAGGCAGGGGAGTGCTGGCCCGCTGGGATGCCGACTCGCAGCGGCTGCGGTTGTGGACGTCCACCCAGACCTCGACCGGCGTGCGCGCAGCGGTGGCCGCCAAGCTGGGACTGGACCTCGGCAGCGTCGAGGTGATCACGCCCGATGTCGGCGGCGGTTTCGGGGTGAAGATCGTGCACCCCTGGCCAGAGGAGGTGCTGGTGCCGATGGCGGCCCGGGCGCTCGGCCGGCCGGTCAAGTTCACCG
>JBDSAN010000468.1:0-10663 GCA_039922115.1 Jatrophihabitantaceae bacterium | reverse complement strand
TAAGCCGGCGGTCGACTTGATCGGGTAGATAGCCAGCTCGCGAACCTGCATCGATCAGGACCCGCGATGCATCGGGTCAACGCCGGCCCGCTCCAGCAACAAGCCGGCCGCGCCGAGCAGCACGGTGCCGGCCAGCACCAGCAAGGCCACCCGCAGGTCATGGCCGGCCGCGCTGGTCCGGCTGGCGTTCGGGATCACCTCGATCAGCAGGCCGGCCGCCGCGCCGGCCACGATCGCGGCAACCAGTGCGCTCGCCTTGCCCAGTGCCACACCTCGCGCGACGGCCAGCGCGGTCATCGGCTTGGCCTGCGGCTTGTGCCGGACCGCGGCCCGGACCCGGCCGGCGATCACGAACTCGGCCACCGCGAGCGCGCCGATCGGTAAAGCGGTGAACCACTGGAACGGTGGCAGCGACTCGTAGGCCAGCTTGAGCAGCAGGTAGCTCAGCACCAGGGCGATCCCGAACGGGACCACCAGGTCGGTCAGGCTGGTACGTCGGGTCATGGCCGGACCGCCCCGTCCTGGCGCAGGTTCAGGTCCAGTCGCAGCCGCACCTCGTCGGCGGCCCCGTCCGGCAGCGCCTGCAGCAGGCTCAGCACCGAGCCGCGTCCGGGCAGCACCGCCTCCGGGTCAGCTGCCCACCAGGGCACCAGCACGAAGGCCCGGTCGGCGGCGTGCGGGTGCGGCAGGGTGAGCTGGGGGTCGGCGCTGCGGACGTCATCGACGGTGATCACGTCCACGTCCAGGGTGCGCGGGCCCCAGTGCACCTCGCGGGTCCGGCCGGCTGCCTGCTCGCAAGCCTGCGCCCGGGCCAGCCAGTCCGCCGGCATCGCTTGCGAGTCGCTCACGATCAGGATCGCGTTCAGGAACGGTTGCTGCCGCACCGGGCCCCACGGCGGCGTCTCGAAGACTGGCGATAACGTTGTCAGATAAGGCGAAAGTCCATCAACAGCGACCTGCAGGTGCGCCAACCGGTCCTCGATGTTCGAGCCGATCGACAGGACGGCCCGGCTCATCGGGCCCGGCCGTCCGGATCGCCGGCCGTCCGCCGAATGCTCACCGCGACATCGCCGAAGCTCAGCGGGATCGGTGCCTGCGGCTTGTGCACGGTCACGCTCACCGCTGCCACCCGGTGATCGGCCAGGCACACCTCGGCCAGCCGGTCCGCCAGCGTCTCCAGCAGGTTGACCGGTTCGCCGGTGATCACCGCAGCCAGGGCCTCGGCCAGCTCGCCGTAATGCACCGTGTCGGTCAGGTCGTCGGAGCGGGCGGCCGGCCGGGTGTCCATTTCCAGCTCGACGTCGACCACGAAGTCCTGGCCGTCCCGTCGTTCGAAGTCGAACACGCCGTGCCGGCCGCGCACGGTCAGCCCGGTCAGCCTGATCCGGTCGGTCATCGCTTGGCTCCCAGCGCGGCGGCGGTCAGCGCCGCATCCACATTCGGGCCGACCTGGTGCACCCGAACTCCCCAGGCGCCATTCAGGGCCGCGAACATGGTCAGCGCGCTGGTGGCGTCCTCCCGCCCGTCGCTCGGTCGCGGATTGCCATCGGCGTCAGCCAGCAGCGCGCCGAGGAAGGATTTTCGCGAGGCAGCCAGCAGCACCGGCAGGCCGAGCTCGGTGAAGGTGTCGAAGTGCTGCAGCAACGCCCAGTTGTGCTCGGCCCGCTTGGCGAAGCCGAGGCCGGGATCGAGCACCAGCTGCTCGACGGCCACCCCGGCGGCGACCGCGTCATCGACCCGGGCCAGCAGCTCCCGGCGGACGTCGGCGACCACGTCGTCATAGTGAGCAAGCTCGGCCATGTTGGCCGAGTGGCCACGCCAGTGCATCAGGATCCACGGGCAGCCGGCATCGCGTACCACCCGGGCCATGTCCGGATCGCCCAGGCCACCGGACACGTCGTTGACGATCCGGGCCCCGGCGGCCAGCGCCTGCTCGGCCACCGCCGCCCGATAGGTGTCCACGCTGACCACCAGGCCGGCCTCGACCAGCCGGCCGATCACCGGCAGCACCCGGCGGGCTTCTTCCTCGGCCGGCACCCGGACCGCACCCGGCCGGGTCGACTCGCCGCCGACGTCGATCAGATCGGCACCCTCGTCAGCCATCTGCACAGCGTGCGAGACCGCCGAATCGAGGTCGAGATAGCGGCCGCCGTCGGAGAACGAGTCTGGGGTGACGTTCAGGACGCCCATCACGACCAGCCGGTCAGTCCGGACGGGCAGCGCCGGCGGTTGGCTGGCCGGCAGTTTGCCAGCCGGTTGCCGGCCAGCCGGTTGCCTGCTGGCCGGCGGCTTGCTGGCTTCGGTCATCGACCGAGGACCAGGCTCATCGCCTCTGCCCGCGTCCTCGGATCGCTCTTGAAGATGCCGCGGACGGCCGAGGTCATGGTGCGGGTGCCGGGCTTGCGGACGCCCCGCATGGCCATGCACAGGTGCTCTGCCTCGACCACCACGATCACCCCGCGTGGCTGCAACCGGCGCATCACGGCGTCGGCAACCTGGGCGGTCAACCGCTCCTGCACCTGGGGGCGTTTGGCGTAGAGGTCAACCACCCGGGCCAGCTTGGACAGGCCGGTGATCCGCCCGTCGGTGCCGGGGATGTAGCCGACCGCGGCGGTACCGTGCCAGGTCACCAGGTGGTGCTCGCAGGTCGAGTACAGCGGGATGTCCTTGACCAGCACCAGCTCGTCATGGTTCTCATCGAAGGTGGTCTGCAGGGCCTCGTCCGGATCCTCATGCAGGCCGGCGAAGATCTCCTGGTACGAGCGGGCGACCCGGCCCGGGGTGGCCCGCAGGCCTTCCCGATCCGGGTTCTCGCCGATCGCCAGCAACAGTTCGCGCACCGCTGCTTCGGCGCGCACCAGGTCGACCTCAGTCATCGACGTCCGTTCCTGGGTGATCAGCGACGCTCGTCGCCGTGGCCGAACGGCCAGTGCGACGGGTCCGGTTCCACCACCGGCAACTGCTTGGTCTCGTTGTCCGCGTCCCGGCTGGGTTCGCCGTCCGGCGGCAGCTGCTCGGTCGCCGGCGGGTAACCGCCAGCCGGAGCCGGGCCACCGCTCGGGTAACCGTCGGCCGGCGGGTAGGCCTGCGGCGGCGGGTAACCCGGCGAGTGCGGGTAGCTGTCAGCCGGCGGGTACCCGGGCGTGGGCGAGTAGCCAGGTGCGGGCGGGTAACCGTCGGCCGCCGGGTAGGACGGCGCGGGCGGGTAGCCAGCCGGCGGGTAGCTCGGTGCGGGCGGGTAGCCGTCGGCTGGCGGATAGGACGGCCCCTGCGGGTAGCCGGTCTGCGGGTAGCCGGTCTGCGGGTAGCCCGGCGCCGCCGGGTAGCTGGCGCCGCCGGGCAGGGTGGCCGGAACCGGCTGGCCGGCATCAGGAACACCGGCACCGGCGCCGTTGGAGCTGCCGTAGCCGGAGCTGCCATTGGCCGAACCGGCGGTAGCGCCGTTGACCGGGCTGTGCGGCGGCCGGACCGTCGCCGGGATCTCGATCGGCGGACGATCCGACGGGGTGCGCTTGCCGAAACCGGCGAAGGTGCTGTGCGGCGGCCGCTTGTGCACCGGGGCCAGGATCCGCTCCAGATCTTCCTTGTTCAGGGTTTCCCGCTCAGCCAATTCCAGCACCAGCTGGTCGAGCACGTCGCGGTACTGGACCAGGATTTCCCAGGCCTCGTCGTGCGCGGCCTCGATCAGGCCCCGGACCTCCTCATCGATCCAGGACGCGATCTCTTCGGAGTAGTCGCGCTGGTGGCCGTAGTCGCGGCCCATGAACGGTTCGGCGTCGGACGTGCCGTACTTGACCGCGCCGAGCCTGGCGCTCATGCCGTACTCGGTGACCATCGAGCGGGCCAGCGAGGTGGCCTTCTCGATGTCGTTGGACGCGCCGGTGGTCGGCTCGTGAAACACCAGCTCCTCCGCGGCCCGGCCACCCAGGGCGTAGACCAGCTGGTCGAGGATCTCGGCGCGGGTCTGGGTGTAGCGGTCCTCCAGCGGCAGCACCAGGGTGTGCCCGAGCGAGCGACCGCGCGGCAGGATGGTCACCTTGTGCACCGGGTCCAGGTTGGGCATCGCCCAGGCGGCCAGCGCGTGGCCACCCTCGTGATAGGCGGTGACCCGCTTCTCCTTGTCGCTCATCGCCCGGGTCTTGCGCTCCGGGCCGGCAATCACCCGGTCAATAGCCTCTTCAAGGGCCTCGTTGGTGATCAGCCGGCCGTTCTTGCGCGCGGTCAGCAGCGCGGCCTCGTTGACCACGTTGGCCAGGTCGGCGCCGGTAAAGCCGGGTGTGCGGCGGGCGATGGTGGCCAGGTCGACGTCGGCGGCGAACGGCTTGCCCTTGGCATGCACCTCGAGTACCGCGCGGCGGCCGATGATGTCGGGCGCCGAGACCGCGATCTGCCGGTCGAATCGACCGGGACGCAGCAGCGCCGGGTCCAGGATGTCGGGACGGTTGGTGGCCGCGATCAGGATCACGGTGCCCTTGACGTCGAAGCCGTCCATCTCGACCAGCAACTGGTTCAGGGTCTGCTCGCGCTCGTCGTGGCCGCCGCCCATACCGGCGCCACGGTGCCGGCCGACGGCGTCGATCTCATCGACGAACACGATCGCCGGGGCGTTGGCCTTGGCCTGCTCGAACAGGTCACGCACCCGCGAGGCGCCGACACCAACGAACATCTCGACGAAGTCCGAACCGGAGATCGAGTAGAACGGCACGCCGGCCTCACCGGCAACCGCACGGGCCAGCAGCGTCTTACCGGTACCGGGCTGGCCGTAGAGCAGCACGCCCTTGGGAATCTTGGCCCCGATCGCCTGGTAGCGCGCCGGGTTGGCCAGGAAGTCCTTGATCTCTTCCAGCTCCTCGATCGCCTCGTCGGCTCCGGCGACGTCGGCGAAGGTGGTCTTGGGGGTGTCCTTGCTGACCAGCTTGGCCTTGGACCGGCCGAAGCTCATCACCTTCGAGCCGCCGCCCTGCAGGTTCGACATGACGAAGAACAGCACCCCGGCGATCAGCACGATCGGCAGCAGCGACAGCAGGATCGACAGCAGCGCGTTCGCCTTGCTGATCTTGGTTGCCAGGCCATCGGCGCCGACCTTGGCAACCACCTGGTTGAAGATGGTCAGGCTGGCATCGCTGGGATAGGAGGCGCTGATCTTGGTCTTGCCGTTGACCGCTGCCTTCAGGTCCAGGTCGATCGATTGCTCTTTGTCGTGGATGGTCGCCGTCTTGACGTTGCCCGCGTTGATCTGGGCCAGCGCCTCGGAGGTCTTCACCGACTTGTAGTCGCTGCCGCCGGCGAGCAGTTGCGGCACGATGAAAAGCAGTATGACGGCGACCGCTACCCACAGGATGGGCGAGCGAGCTAGGCGCTTACGATCCATTTTTTCCTCCGCCCGGGACTGGCAACCGGGCGTTTCCTCCTGATCAGGGCCGGGACGTGCTGCTGGGTGAAACGTGCTGCCGGTGCTACGAGCCAGGCGTGCGGACTGCTACTAGCGACGGTACCCGTGGGCATCGGCTGCCCGCAGATTTCGAACCGCTGTCTAAACCTTTGCACTGTGTCGAACGCGGCTCGGGACGAGCGAGTTCCGGCTCCCAGGATATGTGAGATACCGCCCTGGCCGCGCTACCGGGCTTACGGTGCCGGCAAAACCGAAGAAAACCGGCGAAAAATACGGCCGATCACCGGACGGCCCTCGGCGCCGGCTCCGATACCGGCTTCGGCGTCGGTTCGATCGCCAGCCGGCCGCGAACCCGGACAGCCCGGACGCCACCGGGCAGGTCTACCCCGGCCTGACCGTGCCAGTCGAACACCAGCCTGGCCAGCTCACCGACCTGGCCGGCGGCCAGCGCACCGGTTCCGCTGCCCTCAGCCCAGCGCTTGAGCACCCGGGTCACCAGCGCTCGCGGCTGGCCGGCCAGCGCGGCCACCGCCAGCCCGCCAGCACCGCTAGCACCGGCCGCTTCGCCGGCCCCCGTGGCACCGCTCGCTTCGGCCAGCAGTCGGTCGGCAAGCAGTTCCAGCGCGTCCAGGTCATCGGCCAGCAGGGCGGCGGTGCGGGCCAGCGCCGCGCTGACACCACCCTGCAGGACGTCCTCGAGTAGTGGCAGTACCTCCTGGCGCAGCCGAACCCGCTGGAACCGCCGGTCCTGGTTGTGCGGGTCCTGCCAGACCGGCAACCCGAGCGCGGCACAGGCGGCCTCAGTATCGGCGCGGCGCAACCCGAGCAGCGGGCGCAGGTAGCCGCCGGCCACTGGCCGCATGCCGGCGATCGAGCGAGCACCCGAGCCCCGGCCCAGGCCCAGCAGGACGGTTTCGGCCTGGTCGTCGGCGGTGTGCCCGAGCAGGATCGATGGACCAGCACCAGCCGGGTCGCCGATCAGCCCATCCAAAGCCGCGTAACGAGCCGTCCGGGCGGCTGCCTCTGGCCCGCCCCGCCGGCCGACGGTGACCCGGAACAGGTACACCGGATCCAGGCCGAGTTCATAGCCGAAACCGGCCACCTGGCTGGCCCGCTCAGCCGAACCGGCTTGCAGGTCGTGATCGATGGTGACCAGCCCGGCCGGCCGACCGGTCCGAGCCGCCTCGAAGGCCAGCGCCGCGGCCAGCGCGGTGGAATCGGCGCCGCCGGAACAGGCCACCAGCACCGGCCGGGTCACCGGCAGGCCGGCCAACGCATGCCGCAGCGCCGATCGGACGGCCGCCACGGCCGGGGCCGGACCCACCGCTCAGCCGTGGACGCGCTTGACCCAGTCGGCCGGGGCGGTGATCTCGGCCTTGCTGGGCAGCGTTTCCGGCGAGGTCCAGACCGCGTTGAAGTCAGCCAACCCGACCTGGTCCACCACCGATCGGACGAACTGCGAGCCCTGGGTGTACTGGCGGGTCTTGGCGTCCATGCCGAGCAGCGAGCGCAGCAACCGATCCAGCGGGTTGCCACCGCGCCGGCGGCGGGCCGCGAACCGCTTCTCGATCTCAGGCTGGGACGGGATCACGCTGGCCGGCACCGCGTTCATCACGTACTCGGCGTGGCCCTCGACCAGCGACATGAAACCGGTCAACCTATCCATCACCAGCCGCGCCTCGGGTGAGGACAGCGCCGCGATCAGGCCGGCGCTGTCGCCGTCGCCGCGAGCGAGCTTGGCCAGTTCGGCGACCGCGTTCTTCAGCCGCTCGCGCATCGCGTCCGGGTCCACGTCCACCGCGCCGGTGAGCGCGGCTACCTCGTCGAGCATGTGCTGGCGCATCCAGTCCACCGCGGTGAACTGCACCCGGTGGGTGACCTCGTGCAGGCACACCCAGAGCCGGAAGTCGCTCGGATCGACCTTCAAGCTCCGCTCGACGGCCACTATGTTGGGCGCCACCAACAGCAATTGGCCTTTGTCCACCGAGAAGAACTCGTACTGGCCGAGCACCTTGCCGGACAGGAAGGCCAGCACCGCGCCGGCCTGGGCACCGGTCGCCCGGCCACCCACCTTGGCAGCCAGCCGGCCGGGTGGACGGCTTTCGGTCAGCTTGTCGGCGAGCGGGTCCATCACGGTGGCCATGCTCGCGACGTTGGCGGCAACCCAGCCCGGGCGGTCCACCACGATCGTCTCGGCGGTGACCGCCGGCTCGGTCAGCGCGGTCAGTTCGGCCACCTGAGCCGCCGCCCGGTCGGTGGCCAGCTGCAGCTCGGCGACGACCGCCGCCGCCTCGGCCGGGCTGACCGCGGGCGGTGCCGGGGCCAGCGTCCGCGCGGTGCGCTCGGCTACCGACCAGTCGATCAACGAAGTCATTCCCCCACGCTACCCACCTTCCAGATCGGGCAGCTTCCTCGTCCCGGTGGGATGGCGGGTTCGCCTGCTCGGGAAGGCACAGCTCAGCGGCAACCGCAGCGCACCAGGGCCAGCGCCAGCTGATCGATCGCGTCCCGGGTCGGGCCCTCGCTGGGCGCCTGGTCGGCGACGAAGGCGAAGATCAGCTGGCGCCCGTCGGCATCGGTGATCACCCCGGCCAGCGCCGATACCCCGGTGAGGCTGCCGGTCTTGGCCCGCAGCACGCCGTCCGCCGCCGCCGCCGAGCCGGTGAACCGGCCCTGCTCGACGAGCGTGCCGTCCCAGCCGGCCACCGGCAGCCCGGTCAGCACCGAGCGCAGTTCCGGATGGCCGGTGCCGTAGGCGGCAAGCAGCACCTGGGTCAGCGCGCGGGTCGGTAACCGGTCGAGCACCGACAGCCCGCTCGCATCGCGCATGCCGGTGCCGGCAGCGATCGACAGCGGTGCCAGGCTGGCTGCGATCGCGGCGGTGGCGCCGGCGAACGAGGCCGGCTGGTGCGCTGCGAGCGCCACCTGCCGCCCCAGCACCTCGGCCATCACGTCGTCAGAATCTCGAAGCATCTGCTCTACCAGCACGCCGACCGGTGCCGACTGCACCTGCCCGAGCAGCTTGGCCCCGGCCGGCGCGCTGCCCCGGCTGACGGTGGCGCCGGCCAGCGCGGCCGCCAGCGCGTTGCCGGCTGCCAGGTCCGGGGCGGCTGAGCGCAGCGAGTCGTCCGGACGGTCCCGGCCGGCGTCCACCATCGCCGCGGTGATCGGGCAGGCGTAGCTGGACGGCGAGTCCTCGGTCGCCCAGCCCGGCCCGGTCAGCGGCCCAGTGAACAGCGAACCATCAACGATTACCTGGGTAATCGGCGTGCTACCAACGCTGGCTCGGACGGCCTTGGCCAGCTCAGAGATCCGGGCTGCTTCGGGGTACTCGGTCGGCTGGCCGGCCGTGGCAGCCGACAGCGTCGGGTCACCGCCACCAACCAGCACCACCGATCCCGGCCGGGGACCGGCCAGCACCCGAGTGGTGAACCGGTCGGTCGCCCGGTGCACGCTGAGCACCGCCGCCGCGGTGAGCAGCTTCGCGGTCGAGGCAGGCACCACCGGCTGCTCAGCCCGCTGGCCGAACAGCTTGGTGCCGGTCGTCGCGTCATAGACCTCGGCCGACACCGACGGTCCGAGTTCGGCGCTGGCCAGCTGGCCGGCCAGCGCGGCCGCGACCCCGGCCGGGCTCGGCTGGATCGGCGATCCGGCCACCGGGCCGGGGCTCGGCGCGGCGGTGGCCGCTGACAGCGGGCCGGCTACCTCGCTGGCTGCTGGGGTGGCTGCGGGCACCTTGATCGGACGGAAGGCCCGGTCGGCCAGGTATTGCCGGCCACCGCCGACGATCAGGTAGCCGGCAGCAACCAGCAGGACAGCCAGCATGACGAGCAGCACAACCCTGATCCGACTGGTCACCGGCATCGTCACGGTAGGTCACAATAATGGCGAGCCTTGCCGGTCACGGATCACGCCACCGTGCAGCGCGATCCCAGGGTTCGCACAGCTCGCTCGAGAGGAGCTCGCGCATGCAGGAATTCGACGTTCTGATCGAGATACCCAAGGGCAGCCGGAACAAGTACGAGGTCGATCACGAGAGCGGCCGGATCCGGCTGGACCGGACCCTGTTCACCTCGACCCAGTACCCCGCTGATTACGGCTATATCGAGAACACCCTCGGCGAGGACGGCGACCCGTTGGACGCGCTGGTGTTGCTGCAGGGCGACCCGCTGTTCCCGGGTGTGCTGGTGTCCTGCCGCGCGATCGGCATGTTCCGGATGACCGACGAGAAGGGTGGCGACGACAAGGTGCTGTGCGTGCCGGCCAACGATCCGCGGCTGGAGCACCTGCGCGACATCCACCACGTCCCCGAGTTCGATCGGCTGGAGATCCAGCACTTCTTCGAGGTCTACAAGGACCTCGAACCCGGCAAGAGCGTCGAGGGTGCCGCTTGGGTGGGCCGGGTCGAGGCTGAAGCTGAGATCACCGCCAGCCGGCAACGCCTCGTCGACACCGCCGAAGCCCACTAGTGCGGCGCGTCGTTAGTTCTTAGGCGGTTTGTGGTGCGGGAGGATGGGTTATGCCTGCTCGTCCTGCGCCCGCTTTGGTCCTTCGTGATGGTGACCGGGAACGGTTGGCGTCCTGGTCGCGCTCGACGTCGATCCGGTCGGGTTTGGCGCAGCGGGCGCGGATCGTGTTGCTGGCCGCGGACGGGGTGAGCAACACCGAGATCGCCGGCCGGGTCGGGGTCGCGCGTCAGACGGTGATCGATTGGCGCGCCGATTACGTCCGTTCGGGTCTGGCCGGGCTGGATGACCGGCCGCGTTCAGGCCGGCCGCGGGTCGTGGACCGCAAGATGGTCATCGCTGCGACGTTGCTGCCGCCGCCGAAGAAGTACGGGGTGACGCACTGGTCTTCGCGGCTGTTGGCTGCACATTTGAAGACAAGCTCCTCGACGGTGGCCAAGGCCTGGCGCGAGGCCGGGGTCGCGCCGTGGCGGGTCGAGACGTTCAAGTTCTCTACCGACCCGGAACTGGTCGCGAAGGTAACCGACGTCGTCGGGCTCTATCTCGCACCGCCGGAGAACGCGATTGTGCTGTGTGTCGATGAGAAATCTCAGATCCAGGCGTTGGACCGGACAGCGCCGATGCTGCCGATGCGACCGGGCCTATCCGAACGCCGCACCCATGACTACAAGCGCCACGGCACCACGACGCTGTTCGCGGCCCTCGACGTTGCGACCGGCAAGATCACCGGCCGCTGCCAACCCCGCCACCGCCACCAGGAATTCCTGCGATTCCTCAAAGACATCGCCCGCGCCTACCCCGAACG
>JBDSAN010000467.1:0-16411 GCA_039922115.1 Jatrophihabitantaceae bacterium | reverse complement strand
GCCAGCTGCCGTGGTAGCCGCCGACCACCACTGCCTGGCTGGGCAGCGCGCCCACCGCGCCCGCGACGGTAGCCAGCGGCGTGCCGAGCGGCACCTCGATCACCCCGGGATTGCGTACCGCGCCGCTCACCGTGAGCAGCGTGCTGCCCGGTTCAGCTGCCGTCCCGATCTCGCGGAACCGGTGCGCGCCGAGCCTGGCCAGCACCGCCAACTGGGCGAAGGTCTCGGCGTTGGACAGCAGCGTCGGCTGCCCGTCCAGGCCGCGCTCGGTGGGCAGTACCCGGCGGCCCGGCGGCAGCCCGGTACCGCCCTGCAGTGCCGACAGCAGCGCTCGCGCCTCGCCGGCGATGAACCGGTCGGGCACCTGGTGCAGCTCGAACAGCCCGCGATCAGGCCGGCTGGCCAGCGCCCGCTGCAGTGGTGCGGTCAGCGCCGGATCGGTGACCGCCACCAGCACCCGCCGGGCACCGATCGCGCCGGCAACCGTCGCCGCGCCGTCCAGCACCAGGTGCGGGGTACGGCTGAGCAGCGCGTGATCCTTCGCGCTGACCGGCTCGCCCTCGGCCCCATTCACCACCACGACCGGACGGCCCCGACCCAGCGAGCGCAGCTTGGTCGCCAGCGGAAAGCCAGCACCGCCCCGGCCGGCCAGCGCGGCGGCATCGAGGACGGCCAGCAACCCGTCCCGGCTCAGCTCAGGCAGCGGACCGTGCACCGAAAGGTGGCCGGCCAGCTCGACCAGGTCGGACCCGGTGCCGCGCAGCAGCCGCGGCTCACCGACCCAACCGACCGGTACCTCGGCCGCCAGCGGCCGGCTCAGGATTGCCGTCATCGTCTCGCTCCTACCGGTTGCCGGGTGCTCGCGGGGGCTGCTTGTGGCACTGCTTGTGGGGCTGCGGTCCGGACGCCCGGTTGCCAGTCGATCAGCCGGACGGTCGCCGCCGCCCCGACCACCGCGACACCACCGAGCAGCACCAGCCGCGCCCACCACTGCGCGGCGTCGGTGCCGGCCAGCAGGAAGTGCCAGGCCGACATCACCCAGGCGCCGTAGCTGGCCAGGTGAATGCGACGCCAGACTCGGGCGCCGCGGGCGGAGGCCGCGAACCTGGCACGCAGCAGGCCACTCGCGGCGACCGCCACCAGCAGGTATGTGCTCAGCAGGCCGAAGGTGACCGCGATCGGACGGTAGGTCGAGGCGAACGGGACGATCGCGCCGAGGCCGACCTTGGCGTAGCTGTCGAGCAGCACCATGCTCAGGTGCAGGCCCAGCAGCAGCATCCCGGCCAGCGCGGCAGCGCGGTGCACGTACTGGGTGATCACCCGGCCGTCGACGCTGGCAGTTCGTCGAGCGGTCAACGCACCGGCCGCGGTGGCCAGGCTCAGCGCGGCGAACGCGCTGATCCCGGCGCCGCGGGCCAGGTACCAGATCAGCATGTCGACACCGCCGGCTCAGGCCAGCCGCCCAGCACGACGAGCTCGCCGGTCAGGCCGATCAGGCGGGCCGCGACGCCTTGCCCGGCCAGCCAGGCCGGTGCCCGCGCGCCGAGCACGATCGCCGAGGTGCTGCAGGTATTGGCGTGCACCGCCGAGGCGGCGGCCACCGTCACCGTCCGCCACGGTCCATCGGCCGGTTGCCCGGTCGCCGGATCGATGATGTGGTGCAGCACCTGCTCGCCGGCCTGCCAGGCCCGGATGGTGGTCGTCGAGGTGGCCAGGCCGCCAGAATGCAGGCTGACCTGCTGGCGCTGCCGGCCGCCGGCTCGTTCGGCGACCGCGATCTGCCAGTCCGCCTTCGGACCGGCCACCGCCAGGTCACCGCCGATCTCCACCAGCACCGAGCCGCCATACCGGTCGGCCAGCTCAGCAGCGGCCCAATCGGCGGCCTGCGACTTGGCCGACGCGCCGAGGTCGAGCGCGGCACCGGCCGGGACGGTGAGCAGCCCGGCGGTCCGGTCCAACCTGAGCTGGCGCCAGTTCGGTCGCCGGCCGGGGCCGGCCGGGGCCGCAATGGCGCGGCCTGCGAGCTCGCTGATGTCGCGGTCATAGCCGAGCCGGACCAGGTCGTGACCCAGCACCGGGTCGAGCGCGCCACCGGACCGGGCAGCCTCGGCGAGCGCGGTGTCGACCAGCTCGACCAGCAGCCGGGATACCGCGACCGGTCGGCCGGCCTGCCGATTGGCCCGGCTCAGCTCGGAGTCAGGCCGGAACCGGCTGGCGGCCCGCTCGATGCGGGCCATCAGCGCGCTGAGGTCGGCGCTGGCCGCGACCAGCACGGCCGGATCGGTGACGACCAGCCGGACCTGGCAACTCCAGTCCCGCCAGGTCGCGGTCGGCAGGGTCGCCGCCAGCTCGCGCTCGGGCAGGGTCGCGGTGCTCATGACCCGTTGCTCCCGCCGTTGCTCGACTGGCTGGAGTTGCCCGAGGACACCGAACCAGTGGACGTCGTCCCGGTCGAACTGGAGGACGTCCCGGTCGAACTGGAGGACGTCCCGGTGGAGGTGCTGGTTGAACTATGGGTGCTGGCAGTCGCCGAGTGGGCCACCTGCTGCACGAAGACGCCGAGGCTCACCGCACAGCCGGTAGCAACCAGGCCGACCGCAACTTTGACTCTGGACATCAATCCGTTGTTGTTCATGGCTCAACCATCCGCCCCCGGTCTTGCCCGACCCTCTGTGCTCGCTGTAGGAATTCTGTGGATGATGGCCAGCTGAGTCGCGGCCAGCCGGGCGTAGTGCGATCCGTAAGCTGCACAGGCATGAGCCATCCGCTGGCCGCCGCGTTGCTGGCCAATCCGATCTCGCCGAAACACCTGCTGGGCAGCTACGGGCTGGCCGGGCTGATGATCATCCTGTTTGCCGAATGCGGTTTGCTGATCGGTTTCTTCCTGCCCGGTGACACGTTGCTGTTCTCAGCCGGTCTGCTGCTGGCCATCAACGACCCCTCGATCAACCTGCCCAGCCTGCCGGTACTGCTGATCGCGCTGCCGCTGGCCGCGATCGCCGGCAACCTGGTCGGCTACTGGATCGGCCGCGAGGCCGGCCCTCGGGTGTTCGACCGGCCCCGCTCGCGGATGTTCAAGCCGGAGTATGTGGTGCGATCCCAGCGCTTCTACGACCGCTACGGCGCGGCAACCGTCCTGATCGCTCGGTTCGTCCCGATCATTCGTACGGTCGCCACCGTGCTTGCCGGCGTGGGCCGGATGAACTTCGTCCGCTACGCCATTTACTCCATTGTTGGCGGCATCATCTGGACCGATGGGGTGTTGCTGCTCGGCCGGGCGCTGGGCCACATCAAGGTCGTGCGCGACACGATCGCACCGAAGATCGACATCATCCTGGTGGCGGTCGTGGTGCTGTCGCTGCTGCCCACCGTGATCCACTGGTGGCGCACTCGAAAGGACGAGCGGCCGGCGCGTCGTACTGTCGAGGGGTGAGCCCTTCGCTGCGTCCGCCTGTCGTGCTCGACACCGCGCTGGCCTCCATTCAGCACCGGATCGGGTCGGCGCTGTTCGAGCGGGTCGCCGGCACCGAGGGCCCGGACCGGCGCGAGCGGATCCACAGCTCGGGCGGGCCGCGCTGGTTCGCCGAGGACCGGCCGATCCGGCGGGTGCACGGCGATGCCGCGATGTTCGTCGGTGGCCTGTGCGCGCTGCTGCTGCAGTCGCTGCACCCGCTGGCGATGGCCGGCGTGGCCGGGCATTCGGGCTTTCGCGGCGACCCGTGGGGACGGCTGCAGCGCACCAGCCATTTCCTGGCGGTGACCACCTTCGGCACCGCGGCCGATGCCGAGGCGATGGTCGGCCGGATCCGCCGGATTCATGAACGGGTCACCGGCCTGGCCGAGGACGGCCGGCCCTATGCCGCCTCTGACCCGCACCTGCTGCGCTGGGTGCACGTGGCCGAGGTGGACAGCTTTCTGCAGGCACATCAGCGCTTCGGTGCCCGGCCGCTGGATCAGGCCGGCCGGGACGGCTATGTCGCCGACGCCGCTCGGGTCGCCGAAGCCCTCGGCGTGATCGATCCGCCAGCCACCGAGGCTGCGCTGGCTGCCGAACTGCAGGCCTACCGTCCGGAGCTGGCCAGCACCCCGGCGGCCCGGGACGCGGCCCGGTTCATGCTGCTGCAACCCCCGCTGCCGCTGCTGGCCCGGGCCCCGTACGCGGTGCTCGCCGCCGCCGCGGTCAGCAGCCTGCCGCGCTGGGCCCGCTGGCCGTTGCGGCTGCCGTACCTGCCCGGCGCCGAAGCGACGGTGGTCCGGCTGGCCGGTGACGGCCTGGTCCGCACCATTCGCTGGGCGATGACCCCGCCGCCAGCCGCTGCCTGAGTTATTTCGATCCCAGCTTGCCGCCGAGTTGCTTGCAGGCCTTGCGGACGTCCGGATCGTGCGGCTGGATGTGGACGCCGAAGAAGGTCGCATCGCAGGACCTGGCCGCGCTGGCAACCCGGTCGCGCTGCTGGTAAACCACCACCGCGAGCACCACGGCCACCACCAGCACCACCACCCGGATGGCGAGCTTGGTGATCAGCGCCGAGATCACCGCACCGATCAGCACGATGACGACGATCGCGGCGATACCTAGGTTCTTGACCTGGCTGGTGTCGATTGCGGACAGCTTTCCGGCGGCTTGCGAACCCGCCTGGGCGGCTTGCGAACCCGCCTGGGCGGCGGCGATCGAGGTATGGGCGGTCATGGCGAAATACGCTAACCCAGCAGCTAGCTAAACTCGGGGACAAGACGCACCGACACCACCGCAACATCGACGCCCCGGGAGACAAATACACGTGACCACGCCAGAACGGGGGCTCGGGGCTCCGCCAAAGCTGGCCCACGACGCCCTTCGGATCGTCGCGCTCGGCGGTATCAGCGAAGTCGGCCGGAACATGACCATGTTCGAGAGCCGGACCAGGCGCGGTTCCCGGTTGCTGGTGGTCGACTGCGGGATGTTGCTGGGCAAGACCAACGCGCCCGGGGTGGACCTCGGCCTGCCGGACTGGACGGCCTATCAGGACCGGTTGGCCGACATCGACGCGATCGTGCTGACTCACGGCCACGAGGATCACATCGGCGCGCTGCCCTACCTGCTGCGGTCCCGGCCGGACATCCCGCTGATCGGTTCCCGGCTGACCCTGGCGCTGGTCGCGGCAAAGCTGGAGCAGCATCGGCTGCGGCCGGACCTGCGGATCGTCCGCGAGGGTGACCGGCTGACCGTCGGCGGCTGGGACCTGCAGTTCTACGCGGTCAACCACTCGATCCCGGACGCGCTGGCGGTAGCGCTGCGCACGTCCGGCGGCACCGTGCTGCACACCGGCGATTTCAAGATGGACCAGACCCCGCTGGACGGCCGGATCACCGACCTGCCCGGCTTCTCGCGGCTGGGCGACGAGGGCGTGGACCTGCTGCTGTCCGATTCCACCAACGCCGAGGTGCCCGGCTTCATCCCGAGCGAGCGCGAGGTCGGCCACGTGGTCGCCGACGTGATCACCCGGGCCAGCGGACGGGTCATCGTGGCCTGCTTCGCCAGCCACATCCACCGGGTGCAGCAGGTGCTCGACGCCGCCGTCGAATCCGGCCGGCATGCCGCGCTGGTCGGGCGGTCGATGATCCGCAACATGCAGATCGCTCGTGACCTGGGGCTGCTGAAGGTGCCCGAGGGCGTGCTGGTGGACCTCAACGATGCCGAGGCGCTGCCGTCCAACCGGGTGATGCTGATCTGCACCGGCTCCCAAGGCGAGCCGCTGTCGGCGCTGAGCCGGATGGCCAACCGCGAGCATCCGACCATCCGGATCGTCTCCGATGACACCATCCTGCTGGCGTCATCGCTGATTCCCGGCAATGAGAATTCGGTTTTCACCGTGATCAACGGGCTGTCCCGGCTCGGCGCGAAGGTAGTGCACAAGTCGACCGCGCTGGTGCACGTGTCCGGCCACGCGCCGGCCGGCGAGTTGCGCTACCTGCTCAACGCAGTGCGGCCGAAGAACCTGATGCCGGTGCACGGCGAGTGGCGCCACCTTCGCGCGCACGCCGCGATCGCCCGCTCGACCGGGCTGGCCGATGACCAGATCATGCTCGCCGAGAACGGCGTGGTGGTGGACCTGGCCGACGGGCAGGCCCGGATCGCCGGCCGGATCGAGATCGGCAACATCTACGTGGACGGCCTGGCGGTCGGCGACATCGGCGATGTGGCAATCAGGCAAAGGCAGATCCTCGGCGAGGAGGGTTTCGTCTCGATCCTGGTCGCGGTCGATCTCAACGCCGGCAAGGTGGTCTACGGACCGGAACTGACCGCACGTGGCTTCACCGATGACCCCGAGGGCCTGGAACCGATCCGGGCCGAGCTGATCAAGGTGGTCGAGCAGTCGGTGGCCGACGGGGTCCGCGATGCCGACGCGCTGGAACACATCGTGCGGCGCACGGTCGGGCGATGGGTCGACAAGACCTACCGGCGGCGGCCGATGCTGATGCCGATGGTGATCGAGGTATAGCTGGATGGTGATCGAGTAATGACGACTACCCGCGCACTGCTGCAACCGGGCCGGATCTCTGCGATGCGCAGCGCGCCCGGCGTGCAACCGCCGCCGTACGCCGACAACGACGGTCAGCCGACCGGGCGGCCGTGGGATCTGGACGACCCGCCGATCAAGGACGCCGAGACGGTGGCCAAGATGCGGGCGGCCGGCCGGATCGCGGCGCTGGCCCGCGACGAGGTCGGCCGGCACGTGGCGCCCGGGGTGAGCACCGACGAGCTGGACCGGGTCGGTCACGAGTTTCTGCTCGACCACGGCGCCTACCCGTCCACCCTGGGGTATAAGGGCTTTCCGAAGTCGCTGTGCTCGTCGGTGAACGAGGTGATCTGCCACGGCATCCCGGACGACCTGGCACTGGCCGACGGTGACGTGGTCAAGATCGACATCACCGCCTACCTGGACGGCGTGCACGGCGACACCTGCGGAACCTACTTCGCCGGCGAGCCGGCCGAGGAGGTCCGGTTGCTGTCCGAACGAACCCACGAGGCGATGTTGCGCGGGATCAAGGCGGCCCGGCCGGGCCGTCCGATCAGCGTGATCGGACGGGTCATCGAGTCCTACGCCAAACGGTTCAACTACGGGGTGATCCGCGACTTCACCGGGCACGGGATCGGCCAGTCGTTTCACACCAAGCCGACCGTGTGGCCCTACGACGAGCCCCGGGCCACCGCGCTCATCCAGGCCGGGATGACCTTCACCGTCGAGCCGATGCTCACCCTGGGCGGCTACGCCTGGGATATGTGGGATGACGGCTGGACGGTTGCCACCAAGGACAAGTCCTGGGTAGCGCAGTGGGAGCACACGCTGCACATCACCGAGGACGGCCCGGAGATCCTCACCCTCGCGCCGTGAGCCGGCCCGGACATACCCGGACAGGCCATGTCACTACGGGTAACTAAGAACTAACTGTTTGTCACGTGAAGCACTATTAACAGCTGTTAAAACCATGTAGCGTTTCGCCCGCTTGATCCATCCAGAGGGGCGAAACCATGTTCTCTTTAGCGGCCTTCTCCGCCATGCCGCCCGACCAGCGGTATTTCGCATCGGTATCGGAGATCACCAACTACAACTCGACCGTCGCGTCCCAGTCCGCGCCAGCAGGCCTGCCCGGCGGCCAACCGGGTATCACCGCGGGACAGCAGGCGCTAGCGGCGGCCCAGTCAGCATCACTGCAGTGGTTCAACCAGGTCTACCCGGCCAGCCTGAACGTGCCGCAGACCATCGTGTCCGAGGCCGGCTCGATCACCTCCGGCCTGTCAGAGCTGACCTCGGTGGCCAGCCAGTACGCCGCCGACCCCGGCAACAGCCAGCTCCAGACCGCACTGACCAATGCGGCGAACAGCCTTGCCGGACAAGTACAAACGCTGCAATCGAGCTGCGCGACCCTCAGTACCAGCCTGGCCGGCTACAGCGGCGCGCTGCAGTCGGTGGCACAGCAACTGGGCAATGCAATCGGCGCCTTGCAGGCCACCATGTCCTCGCTGCAGGCGCAGCTGAACAACGACCTCGGCAACCTCGACTCGCTCGAGCACGCCACCTGCCCGAACTCCGGCGACATCAACGCCGCCCAGCAGGTGGTGCAGACCGACCAGGGCTACCTGCAGGCGACCTACCAGTTTCTCAACCAGCTCAACAACTTCGGCCAGAACGCCAACGGGGCGCTAGCCGGCCTGTCCTACCTGGCCGGTACCTGGACCCAGCTGGCCAGCATCGCCGGCAGCTCGCTGAGCGCGCTGCAACAGATTTCGAACCAGCCCGCCGTGGTCGTCCAACTCGATCTGAGCCAGGCCAGCCAAGCCTGGCAATCGCTGGTTGATCGGCTGTCCTCGATCACCCAGCTGGCCGCTCAAGCCCAAGCCAAGGCCGAGGCAGTCAGCGCCAGCTGATGCACCAACCGGCTCGGCCACCGACGGCCAGCCGGCCCTCCCCATTCTCGAAGGAGCCATTCCGATGCAACTCGCCGCCATCGTCGCCGCCGCACCCACCCAGCAGGCCCTGCTGGACTACCAGAACTCCTGCGCCACGGTGAACCAGTACGCGTTCGCGATCACCAACACCAGCCTGCCGGTGCTCAACCAACCGCCGGCCAACTACGGCAACTTCGCCGCCCAGTTCGCACCGGCCAAGGCGCACTGCCTGGAGTGGACCACTGGCATCTTTCCGACCATGCTGTCGTTCCCGCAGACGATCGTGAACCAGTCGGCCGACCTGTTCAACCTGGAAGACACCATGGCCAGCGCCTGGTTGGACGCGCTGATCAGCAACCCGAACAACGACCAGGCCAAGCAGGGCCTGGCCAAGGCGCTGACCGCTATGCAGGCCATCGTGCAGGCCCAGCTGGCCACCGCCCAGGGCTTGGTCAACTCGATGAACACCTTCACCGGCGACATCACCGCCGATGCCAACACGCTGAACACGCTGGCCGCCGAGGCGCTGGCTGACGCCGGCCAGGACCAGACCACTATCACCAACCTCAACGCCGACATCGACAGCCTGAAGAACCAGATCAGCACCCTGAACACCCTGCTGACCCTGTCCGAGATCGGGATCGGGCTGTCCATCTTCGTCGGCCTAATCGGTGCGGTCTGCTGCTTCATCCCGGGCGCGCAGGGCATCGGGGTCGGCCTGATCGTGATCGCGGTGGCCGGCGAGGCCGCCTCGATCACCGGAACCGTGCTGCTGAACAAGGAAATCGATGCCAAGAACCAGGCGATCCAGGAGGACCAGGTCCAGATCACCCAGCTGAACCAGGACATCGTCGCGCTGCAGGCCACCAACAAGCAGTTCGTCTGGCTGCAGCAGGCCAATGTGGACGCGCAGGCGGCGCTGGCCACCGTGGTTCAGATGTGGCAGGACCTGGACAACGAGCTGACCACCGTGCAGAAGGATCTGACCACGGTCGGCACCGACGTCACCAGCGCGCAATACCAGCAGGCCCAGGACGACCTGACCGCCGCCGCGGCAGCCTGGGCGGACGTGGTTGCCTTCGCGACCGCACTGGCCGGGGTGAGCTACAACTGGCAGGACAGCAGCGGCAACTGGCACAACTACACCGCGACCGCGCCGGCGGCCGACAACGCGACCGTCGCGATGCTGCCGAGCAGCCAGGCGGCCTAGCATGACCGCACCTACCACGCCGCAGCTCGGGGCGACCGATCCGCAGCGACTGCTCGACTACGTCAACTCGGTCGCCTTGATCAGCGCCTATGCGGCTGCGGTCGCCCAGACCAAGCCGCCGGTGCTGGAACTGACCCCGCCCTGGTACGCCAGCTACATCGAGGCATTCGAGCTCGTCCAGTCGCACGCGCTGGAATGGACGAACGGCACCTTGCCAGAACTGCAGCAGTTGCCTACCGCGCTGCTGCAGGCCGACGCCCTGGTCCAGCAGCAGTTGGAAGCGACCACCGCGGCGTTGGCGAACCTGGCAATGTCACCGGCCTCCGGGCCGCTGCAGCAGGCCGCGCTGACCGCGCTCGGTTCGCTGTCAACGACCAGCGGGTCAGCCCACAAGACGCTGGACGACCTGCAGGCCACCGTGACGGCATTCACCACGCAGCTTGCCAACGACAGCGCGACGCTCACCGACATGTCAGCGGCAGCCAGCAAGGCGGCCGGTGCTGATTCGACCGAGGTGGCCAAACTGACCGAGGTGGTGTCGCAACTGCAGGCCGCGATCGCCACCAGACAAGAGATCGCGCACCTGGAAAACCTGCTCAAAGGTGACCTCGCGATCTTCCTGGTCGTGGTGGCGATGACGGTCGGCTGGCTCGGTGGCCCGATCATCGACGGGCTGCTGGGGATGGCCGCGATCGGGCTGCTGGCCGGTATCGGCAAGAACCTCGCCTCCGAACCGGACATCGTTGCCCTGCAAACCTCGATCACCAACGTCCAGAAGGAGATCTCGGCCGAGAGCGCAGAGCTGGCGATCGTGCAGGCCACCGTCAGCACGTTCGCCCAGCTGGCCGCGCAGGGCGCCCAGGCACAGGGTGCGTTGGCCGAAATCGCGTCCACCTGGGCCGCCCAGATCCAGCAGGTGGACGCGGTCGCTGCCGACCTGGCAACGGCAACCGGTGAGGTCAGCGCCGCCCAGATCGGCGCGGCGCAGGCCGAGGTGGCCAACGCCGGCGTGCTGTGGACGCTGATCACCAGCGCGATGAAAATCCTGGCCGGAGTGACCTGGAACGTCGGCGACAGTCCGGTCGCGATCGGCTGATCCGGGTCGAGGGAGTGGAGTTGAACCTGGGCTATACCCGGATTCAACTCCACTCTCGCGCGTCGAGGCGCTACCCGGCGGTAGCCTGACCCGGTGGCTGACGCTGACGTGATCGTGATCGGTGGTGGGCTGGCCGGCCTGGTCGCCACCGCGGAACTGGCCGATGCCGGCCGCCGGGTGATCCTGCTGGAGCAGGAACCTGAACAGAGCCTTGGCGGGCAGGCCTTCTGGTCCTTCGGTGGGCTGTTCCTGGTGAACTCCCCCGAGCAGCGGCGACTGCGCATCGCCGACTCAGCCGAACTCGCACTGCAGGACTGGCTGGGCACCGCCGGCTTCGACCGGGACACCGATCACTGGCCGCGCCGGTGGGCCGAAGCCTACGTCGACTTCGCGGCCGGCGAGAAGCGATCCTGGTTGCACGCGCAGGGCATCCGGTTCTTCCCGGTGGTCGGCTGGGCCGAACGGGGCGGCTACCTGGCCACCGGACACGGCAACTCGGTACCGCGCTTTCACGTGACCTGGGGCACCGGTCCTGGCCTCATCGAACCGTTCGTCCGGCGGGTGCGAGCCGCCGAAGCCGACGGCCGGGTCCAGCTGCTGTTCCGGCACCAGGTCGATGAGTTGATGCTGACCGGCGGCGTGGTCGACGGGGTACGCGGGCAGGTGCTCGAACCGAGCGGGATCGAGCGGGGCCAGCCGAGCTCTCGGGTCGCGGTCGGCGAGTTCGAACTGAACGCGCAAGCGGTGCTGGTCAGCTCCGGCGGCATCGGCGGCAACCACGACCTGGTCCGGCGGAACTGGCCGGCGCGGCTGGGCAAGCCGCCGACCCGGATGGTGGCGGGGGTGCCTGCGCACGTGGACGGCCGGATGCTCGAGATCGCGCAAGCCGCCGGCGGCCGGACCATCAATGAGGACCGGATGTGGCACTACACCGAAGGCTTGCAGAACTACGCCCCGATCTGGGACAACCACGGCATCCGGATCCTGCCCGGGCCGTCCTCGCTATGGTTCGACGCGCGCGGCCAGCGACTACCGGTACCGCTGTTTCCCGGCTTCGACACCCTGGGCACGCTCGAATACCTGATGAAGACCGGCTATGACTACAGCTGGTTCGTGCTCGATCAGAAGATCATCGCAAAGGAGTTCAGCCTTTCCGGATCGGAGCAAAACCCCGACCTAACCGGCAAGTCGGTGCGGGCCGTGCTGCGGCGGGGACGCGGCGGCGGGCCGGCACCGGTGCTGGCGTTCCAGCAGCGCGGCGCCGACTTCGTGACCGCGTCCACGGTGGCTGAGCTGGTTGTCGGGATGAACGCGCTCGTCGGTTCGGACCTGATCGATGCGGCAGAGCTGGAAAGGCAGATCGTGGCTCGAGACCGCGAGATCGCCAACTCCTACAGCAAGGACCTGCAGGTGACCGCCATCCACGGCGCGCGCAACTACCTCGGCGACCGGCTAACCAGGGTGGCCAGCCCACACCGGATCCTCGATCCGGCAGCCGGGCCGCTGATCGCGGTACGGCTGAACGTCCTCACCCGCAAGAGCCTCGGCGGGCTTGAGACCGACTTGGACGGCCGGGTGCTGACTGCGTCAGGTGAACCGCTGGCCGGCTTGTACGCGGCCGGCGAGGTGAGCGGCTTCGGTGGCGGCGGGATGCACGGCTACCGGTCGTTGGAGGGCAGCTTCCTCGGCGGCTGCCTGTTCAGTGGCCGGGTCGCCGGCCGGGCTGCCGCCGCCGCAACCGCGTGAGTCTAGTACGAGATCACCCTTGCAGGGTCGGGCGATTCTTGATTTGTGGGTAAGTGGCGGTGGTGCCCCGGATGTGGATAACGCCAGGCTGATTTTCGGGTCTCGTGCCTATAGTCCAATGCATGTACGAGGACCGGTCGGAGCCGCTGGACGCCGAAATTTCCGGCTGGCTGGCCGGCACCGCGACACCGAGCTGGGCTGACCAGCAGCGGCCCGACCAGGCGACCGTCACCCCGCTGGACGACCTGCTCCGCTACCCTCCGGCGGCACGGCCGACCGCCGCGCTGGCCGCGCTGGATGCCCGCCAACTGACCGCGCTGGCCCGCATCGACCTGCTGGCGCTGCTCGATGAACAGCTGAACTGGCTGCAATCAGCCAAGGCCCGCGTCCTCGCGGTCATCGATGAAGGCGACTCGACCGAGCAGCGGCTCTCGCAAGAGGCGGTATCGCTGGCCTTGATGGTTCCCGGCCGATCGGCCGAGCAGCAACTGAAGATCTCACGGACCCTGGTCGATCAGTTGCCGAACACCCTCGACCTGCTGAGCTCCGGACAGATCTCGGCCCGACATGCCGAGGTCATCGCCGAGGCGTCGTGGCGACTACCGCCGGAGCTACTGCCTCGCTTCGAACAGCTGGTCACCGAGCGAGCCGGCGAGCAGACCGTGCCGCGGCTGAAGCAGACCGTCAAGCGAGCGTTGATCGCACTCGATCCGGCGACCGCCCAGCAACGACACGAGCGAGCCGCTGCCGAGCGGCGAATCGGCTTCCAACCGGCCGACGATGGCATGGTCGAGCTGCCGGTGCTGCTGCCGGCGCCACAAGGCCAGTTGATCTTCAGCCGGCTGACAGCAGCAGCGCAGCTGCTACCAGCCACCGACCCGCGCACGATCGATCAGAAACGTGCCGACCTGCTGGTCGATGCCGTGCTGACCGGCTTGCCTGACGGTGAGCTGCCGGCGAGGCAGCGCCGCCGGCCGGCGATCCAGGTGGTAGTCAGTGCTGACACGCTGCTCAACCTCGACGACGAGCCGGCTGAGCTGGTCGGATATGGACCGCTCACCGCCGAGACTGCCCGTCGGCTGGCTGCTGACGAGTCCGGAACCTGGCGAAGGCTGCTCACCGACCCGGACACCGGCCACCTGCTGGACGTGAGTCCTCGACGCTATCGGCCAAGCGCCCGGCTCAAGGACTTCGTAACAGCGCGCGATGGCATCTGCGCCTTTCCGACCTGCAACCAGCCCGGATACCGATGCGACTACGACCACATCAAGCCGTTCGGCGCTGGCGGAAGCACCTGTCGATGTAACGGAGCCCTCGCCTGCCGCCGGCACAACAACTGCAAGATCAACACTGGCTGGAGCTACCGGTTCAACACCGACGGAACCTTCACCTGGACGACCGACACCGGGCATAGCTACACCAGCCATCCGCCGGACTGGGCTCGGCCACGCCCCGCACCGCCACCGGAGCCCGAACGGAGGATCGCCATCGCCGAGATCGATGCAGAGATCGATGCCGCCTACGCGGACAACCTTCAGCGCTGGCAGCATGAACTCGACGATGCCGAACGGTCCGACGATCAGGACCGAGCAGCAAACGCCCGAGCTGCCATCGGGGCGATCCAGCAACAGCGAACCCGACAACAAGCCCACCGAAACGACCCGGACCTGCCACCGTTCTGACCGACTAGCCGCTCCCTTGGATGCGTTGCCGCTGCCGGCACGGTCAGCTGTCGGCGACCAGGCCAGACACGATTCGGTCCAGCGTCCGGGCGTCGGCGGCGCTGAGCCTGCCGAACACCGCCGGCGGCCGATTCTGGATTTCTGCTGCCGTGGCGGCACATTCGGCACCCGCTGCGGTGATAGCGACGACCTTGGCCCGGCGATCGTCCGGATGGATGCTGCGAGTGACCAGTCCGCGCCGTGCTAGATCATCGACCACCACTGAGGTATAGGGCGGATCAGTCGCCAGACCGTTAGCAAGTTCACGCATCGTCATCGGCCCCTTGGCCAATCGCATCAGGGCCTTGGCACGAATGAAGCTCATCCCAAGCGCGTCCGACACCTCGCTACGACCGTCATGCACGTCAAACATCAGGATACGAATAGCTCGCCAAGCGTGCGCGGCGTGCTCGGCCGACCGTTCCGGCAGCGATGGTTGTGTTGATACGGCAGGCTGTGCCGACTCGGCTGGCGGTGTTGATCCGACGGGCTTGGTTGGCATTGGCGTTGACGCCGGCTCAAGCTCAGCCTCGGGGGGCTCCGTCACTCGCTCAATCCTCCTCCGACCACTCACGAGCCGGCTCCGGCCAGGCTCGGCTCGGGCGCATCGGTTTGCAGCAATTCCGCGGTTCTCGCCGCGCTGTTCCTGGCTCGCTGTCCGGTGGTTGCCGCCCCAAGCAACAGGACCATGAAGCCGGCTATGGTGACGATCCACCACCCGGTATGGCTTGCTCGGGCAAGGTCGGTCGGCAACTGGCCACCGGCACCGGCGTTGAGCACCGATCCGATCACCGCGACCCCGAGCGCCGCACCGATCTGCCGGCTGGTCGAGGCCACCGCAGCCGCAACCCCTGCCTGCGCGCGCGGCATACCGGACACCGCGGTGTTGGTAATCGGAGCGTTGACCGCGCCGAAGCCGACCGCGTAGAGCACGATGCTGCCGATCAGCCAGCCGTAACTGGTGTGTCCGGTGAGCCCGGTCAGTGACAGGCCGGCCAGGGTGATCGTGGTACCTGCGACGAACAGCGGAAGTCGTGGGCCCCGGTTGGCCACCACCCGTCCCGAGATCGGCGCTAGCAACAGCGTCACGGTAGCCATCGGCAGCAGGAACAGGCCTGCTTGCAATGGATCAAGGCCGCGCACGTCCTGCAGGTAGAGGGTGGTCATAAACATGAACCCGCTGAACGAGCCGAACGCGCAGACCGCGATCACGGTGGCGCCGCTGAACGGGATGCTGCGGAAGAACCGCAACTCGATCAGCGGATCCTGCCTGCGAGGCTCGTAGGCGAGCAGCCCGATCAGCGAACCGAGAGCCACCGCGAACAGCGCCGTTGTATCGGTCGACAGCCAGCCGGCCCGGGGCGCGTCGATGATCGCGTAGCTGACGCTGGCCAGCAGCACCAGCACCAGCGCCTGGCCGAACGGGTCGACTCTGCGCGCCCGGACCGCCCGGGACTCGGGGACGAACAGGGCGGCAAGCACGAACGCGGCCACTCCGATCGGAACGTTCATCTAGAAGATCGCACGCCAGCCGATTGTTTCGGTCAACAGTCCGCCGAGGATAGGTCCAACCCCCAGGCTGATGCCGACCACGCCACCCCAGACACCGATCGCCCGAGCTCGCTCTTTCGGATCGGTGAACACGACTGTGATGATCGACATCGCCACTGGGTTCAGCATCGAGCCGCCGACCGCCTGCACCATCCGGAACGCGATCAGCCAGCCCAGGCCAGGGGCGATGCTGCACAGCAACGAGCCGGCCGTGAACAGCACCAGGCCGGTCTGGAACGTCCGACGCCGGCCAAGCCGATCGCCGGTCGAGCCAGCGAGGATCAGCAGGCTCGCCAGCACCAGGGTGTAGGCGTCGATCGTCCACTGCAGGCCTTCGACCGAGGCGTGCAGGTCGCGACGGATCGAGGGCAGCGCGACGTTGACGATGGTGTTGTCCATCCCGACGATCAGCAGGCTCATGCAGCAGATCGCCAGCACCAGCAGCCTGCGGTTGTGGCTAAGTTCCGGCACGAGCATCATCCAATCGTTGTGGTTCTACAACGATTGTAGCGACACAACTAAGTGCCAGGCTAGACGTGCTACGGAACGGCTAAGGCGTAGCGTCGACCGGCTGTCAGGTCAGCTGGAAATGCGGGTTGTAGATGAACCCGACGATGCTTCCGGAGGAGTTCAACACCGAGCCCGTCACGATCCCG
>JBDSAN010000466.1:0-5673 GCA_039922115.1 Jatrophihabitantaceae bacterium | reverse complement strand
GCCGTCCTGGTCCAGCACCAGTGCCCGCCCTGGTAACCAGCCGGTCAGCGGAACCCGGTACAGCCGGCTGCCGTCCACCGTCGGCACCATCGCCTCGGCCGGGCAGGCGAGCAGGCTGAGCTGCCAGCGCGGCGGCCGCTGCAGGCTGGATTTCAACTCGTGGGAGCCGACGACGAGCCAGGACTGCCGAGGGTTTTCGGGCACAATTGCTCCTTCTTCGCACAGGCCAGATACCCTGCCAAAGCCCGATGGTGCCAAGGAAAATATCACAGTACCGGCGCTTTTCGACGGTTCCTGACGCTAATGAATTCCAGCAGGCCGCGCAGTCAGTTGGCCGGCTGGAATTCGGCAGCCCGGTCAATGCCGGCTTGTACCTTCGAGGCCACCGGACCCAGCAACCCGGTCGCGATGAGGATGAAGGCGCCCATCGCCAGCCAGCCGCCGTTGTGCAAGCCGTGTAGTGCCCAGGCCACCACGAACGGGCCGAGTAGTTGCGGCAGCGAGATGTACATCGACCAGATCGACTGGTTGTGCGCGGTCAGGTCGTGCCGGCGCAAGCTCATCGACAATCCCCAGGTTGCCGCTGAGGCAAGCAATTCGCCAATCGACAGGGTGCTGACCGCAAGGAGCAGCACCAGCATGCCGGTGCCGGATCGGAGGTTTGCGGCGGTGAAGAGCAGCAGGCAGGCCAGCGCCAGGAACAGGCCACCGAGCAGGCCGGCCCGGACGGCGCCGGCCAGGTCGGACGTGCCCCGGCTGAGCCGGACCTGCAGCGTGATCGCGATCGCGGTGTTGACCGCCATGCCCAGCCCGATCAGCCATTGCTGGCTATGGAAGTTCTGCAGGATCAGCAGCGGCAGGCCGATGGTCAGGATGCTGGTGCACAGGAACAGGCAACCGAGCAGGAAGCCGACCAGCGCGTACTGCCGACTGGGTACCGTCACCGCGGGCCGCCCGGTGGACTGTCGGCTCGCTGGCAACCGGGCGGCCAGGGCCGCGGCCAGCAGGAAGGACGCCGCGTTGCCAAGCACCACCAGGTACAGGCTGAGCCGGCCATGCTGGTCGATCAGCGCCAGCGCGGCAAGCAGCGAGCCAACCGAGAAGGCAAGGTTATAAACCGATCGGTTGTAGGCCGCGATCCGGACCCGGTCCTCGATCGGAGCGAAGGCGTACAGGACGACCTTGCGGATCGGGCTTTCCCAACCGTCGATGATCAGGATGGCGATGCTGAGCATCGCGAACGGCAGCACCCCGTGGATGATCAGGTAGCCGGGAAAGGCCAATCCGCGAGCCAGATGCACCCCGATCAGTGATCGGCGATGTCCGATCCGATCAGACAGCCAGCCGAGTGGCACCCGGCTGAACACGCTGATCACCCCACCGATGCCGAGCACGGTGCCGACCTGGGTGGGGCTGACTCCGATCAGCCGGACGAACAGCACCACGCTGATGGTGAGAAACGAACCGGTGCCTAGCGAATCGACGGTGGTGATCAAGGCATAGTCGCGCTCGTGCTTGGTGCTCGGTAGGCAACTGCGCAGCGCCTGCCGTGCCCTCATCGCCGGTGCCCCTCCTGGCCGGCCGGCTCAGTGCTGCCCGGGTGGGCGAAGAATACTAGTTTTACCCCCGAAAGAGCGATAAGTTCCTGCGAGCGTCCTTACCCGCACCCGGCCGGGTCAGCCAGCTGGTTCGGCGATCAGCAGGCCGGTGGATCCGGACACCCGCCTGCTCTCACGCAACCGCAGGCCGGCAGCTGTGAACAGGCGAGCGAACTCGGCCTCGGTCCGCTCGCGTCCCGGGTGCAGGGCGAGCGTGATCAGATCACGCAGCTTGCCGTCGTGCGCCAGGTCGCCAGCGGGCACGATCGCATCGATGACCAGCAGCACGCTGCCAGCGGGCATCGCCTGCCGAACGTTGGTCAGGATCGTGGTGGCCTGCGCGTCGTCCCAGCCGTGCAGGATCATCGACATCAGGTAGGCCTGGCCGCCGGCCGGCACGTTGTCGAAGAAGTCGCCGCCGATCACGGTAGCCCGATCAGTGACACCGGCTTCGGCGAGCACCGGGCCGGCGTGCCGGACCACCCCTGGCTGGTCGAACAGCACGGCACGCAACCTGCGGTTGCGCCGCAGCAGGGTGGCGATCAGGTGACCGCGGCCGCCGCCGATATCGATCAGGGTGCCCACCTCGGACAGGTCATAGGCTGCCGCGGCATCGGTATGCAGCTCGCGGGAAAGCTCGCCCATCGCGGCCGCGTACACCGAGGCCTGGTCCGGTCGATCGGACAGCTGGTCCCACCAGCTGGCGCCATGCAGCCGGGGAAAGGCAGGTTTTCCGGTACGAACGCTGTACATCAGCGCACCGATCGCGGCCGTCCGTTCCTCGATCGTCCAGAGCCTGGCCCAGTTGCGCAACGAGCCAGCGCCCTCGCGCAGAGTCTCGGCCAGCGGGGTGCTCGCGAAGCTGCGGGGCGCTACCTCGCTGAACACGCCGGCCGTCGCCAGCGCCCGCAGCATCCGGTACAGCCCGTCCGGGTCGGCATTTGCCTCGCGTGCGAGCCGTTCGACTGACTTCGGCCCGCGCGCGAGCAGCTCGGCGATCTCCAATTCGGCGGCCACCGCCAGCGCCTGGGTGAGCAGCGGAGCCTGCAGCATCCGGATCATCTGCGCCTGCGCGGTTTCGGCAGGCCCGGCCTCGGCAGGCCCGGCCTCGGCAGGCCCAGTCTCGGCAGGCCTAGTCTCGGCCGGCTGGTTCGCAAGCTGGGGCTTGCCGAATTGGGTCTGGTCAGGCTGGGTTTCGGTCGGGGTGCGGACCGTCATCGCAACCTGCTGGCCGGTCGGTCAGCGCTAGGGCTCATCGTCGGCCCGCTCCTCGACCCAAGGGTGGCGCTGGCGGCCACGTCCACCTCGATTGCAGCCGATCGCCGGCCGATCAGCTGCCTCCCAACGTGCCGAGCCGTTGGTAGCCGTCCGGGTCATCGGTGGCGATAGCCTGCCGTCATGGTCGAATCAGCGCTGAGCGCGATCCAGGGTCCGTTGAAGCAGCGATACCGTGACGAGGCCGCTGCCGCGCAGCTCACGCTGCGGGCGAGCGGCCAGCTGGGCGAGGGCGTGTCCTGCTCGGTGGATACCGGGCGGGCCTTGGCCGAGGCCGGCCTGCACCCGATGGCAGGCGGGGACGGTAGCCAGCTCTGCTCGGGCGACATGCTGCTTCAAGCGCTGGTGGCTTGCGCCGGGGTCACGGTGCGAGCGGTGGCCACCTCGCTCGGCCTGCGGGTAACCGGCGGGACGGTCCGTGCCGAGGGTGATCTGGATTTTCGCGGCACGCTCGCGGTCGACAAGTCGGCTCCGGTCGGGTTCTCAGATATCAGGCTGTCCTTCGAGCTCGCCACCGACGCTGACGCCGATCAGCTGGCGACCTTGTTGCGGCTGACCGAGCGCTACTGCGTGGTGCTGCAGACGATCCGCAACCCGCCGACCTGTACTGCCTCGATCGCCAGCCATTGACCTGGGGGCCGGCCTGGTCGCAGGCCGGGGTGACGTCGGCGCTGTGAGCGCTGCCCGGCGGCCGCCGAACTCGCCCCGCCAACCTAGTGCCAGTCGAATGCATGTTCGATATACTGCTCGCCATGAGGCACCCCATCGCACTGGATCATGGCCGCCGGGCGCGGGCTGCCCACGAGCTGCACAATGCGCGCGTCGAGCTGGACGGCCGGCTCTCGCCCGACCATCCATCGGTGCCGCCCTGGTACGGCCGGCGGGTGCTGGCTGCTGATGATGAGTTCGGCCGGGCGGCCGGCCTGGTCGTGCAGGGCGAGCGCATCAGCTGGTCAGCGATCGACGCGATGGCTGAACTCGCGATGTACGGCACGCTGGCCCATCGCTGGCTCACGCACAACGGCGAGGTCGATCCGTCCTGCGCCCGCTGCGCGCAGTCGACGGCTTGGCAGGCGTCCCTGCTCGAACGGACCTTCGAGCGCAGCGAGGCGACCACGGCCCAGCTGCGTGACGCGTTGGCTGCCGAGCTGGCGACGGTGCTGCCTGCCCGGCCGGTCGATATCCGGTTCGGCCCGGGCGAGCCTGGTTCGTCGCAGCGGCGGGGCTCCACCGGGACGGCGGGCTGAGCGCGCCAGGTGCCTGCTAAGCAGCCTTGCGGATCAGCATCAGTTCATAGATCACCGGTCGGTCGGCGCGCTGGTAGGCGGTGAACAGGTGGCTGGAGCGCAACTCGCCGCCGGGCAGCGCCTGCAGCACTCGGGCGGTGGACCAGTAGTTGGACCAGCGCTGCTCGTCGCCACTGCGTTCGCGCTCGGCGCCCAGGCCATCGATGAGCGGCTCGATAGTTAGCGCCAGGTGCCCGCCTGGATGGACGTGCTGGATCAGCCTGGGCAGCACGTCCATCAGGTCCGAGACGAGTTCCAGGCAGCCGATGGCGGTAACGAGGTCGAAGGATTCGGTCAGGCCGGCAACGTGGGTTGAGATATCGGCTACCTCGAAGTGCGCGTCCGGCACCCTGATAGCAGCGCGTTGCAGCATCGCCGCGGACACGTCGCTGGCCCACAGCGTTGCGTGCGGAAAGGCGGCGCGGACGACCTCGAGCGTCTGGCCGGTTCCTGATCCCAGGTCCAATGCGGTTCGTACCTCGACCTTGTCAGCAACCAGCTTGCCCAGCACGCCGGCCAGGTATTCGTTCGGAATCCAGGCACCAGCGGCCGTGTACTCGTCGTAGCTGTCGGCCTGGGTGTCGAAGTAGCGACGATGCGCCTCGGCCTGATCCACCTGGTGAATGCTAGGCCAGCATCAGCAGCACGGACCCACACCGCCGACCGGTCAAGCGCATTGCCAGGCATGAGCTGGGCCTGGGGATGAATTGCCGCTAGGGTAGATTTTGTAACCCACGTGGAACCTTGCCGCTCTCGCTCAGGTGCCAATTTCGAAAGTGATGCCGAATGCCTGCACTGGATGCCGACGAATTCATCAAGCAGCTGGACGTCCACAAGACTGCCGAGAACGTGAAGAAATACGAGGGGTTCTTCCCGCCGGAAAGGCGCAACGGCGATGTCTTCATCGGTGTGCGTATGCGGGACACCTTCGCCCTCGCCAAGAAGTTCAAGGACATGCCGCTGGACGAGATCGAGAAGCTGCTGGAAAGCCCGGTGCATGAACACCGGGTGGGCGCGGTGAGCATCATGGACTTCAAGGCACGCGACAACAAGACGCCGGAGTCGGTCAAGAAGGACCTGTTCGACCTCTACCTGCGGCGCCACGATCGCATCAATTACTGGGACCTGGTGGACCGTAGCGCTATCAACGTCGTCGGTGCGTACCTGGTGGATAAGCCGCGAGCCGTGCTGTACAAACTGGCCGCATCGAAGGACATGTGGCAGCGGCGGACAGCTATCGTGGCCACGATCGCGCTTGCCGCCAATGGTGACCCGACCGACACCTTCAAGATTGCCAAGCTGCTGATCGACGAAAAGGAGGACCTGATACACAAGGCCACCGGTTGGGCGTTGCGTTCAGCAGGCGGCCAGGGCCTTATTGATTTCTTGGACGAGAATGGGCCGAAGCTACCTCGGGTCACCTTGAGGTATGCAATAGAGAAATTCGATAAGGAAACCCGGACCAAATATCTGAAAGCCAAATAGCGACCCTGCTTGGCGCATCAGGCCTGTTC
>JBDSAN010000465.1:0-11238 GCA_039922115.1 Jatrophihabitantaceae bacterium | reverse complement strand
ACCAGATCGTTCCATTCCGGGATCAGGTTCCCGAGCGGGCATCCGTTGTGACAGAAAGGGATTCCGCAATCCATGCAGCGGCTGGCCTGATCCATGGTGACCGAATCGTCAGCCGGTTCATAGACCTCGCGCCAGTCCTGGATACGCACCGCGACCGGCCGTCGGGGCGGCAGTTGCCGGTCATATTTCAGAAAGCCAGTGATGTCGCCCACGCTGCACACCCCGTTCGATTTTCGAGTCCTGAATGATGAGATTTCCATCGCACAACTCGGGACGGCGGCGGCCCGTCCACTGACAATACAGGCATCGACCAGGCATTGCTCGACCCGGATTGTCAGTATGGTTTGCCGTAGCGCAGCCGACTGTCGTCGTAGCAGGCTGGGCTAGCGAGTTGAAGCCGCTACGGCCCCGTCCGCCTAGGCAGCAGCCTGCACTACCGCGCACCCAGGCTGGACGGAGGTTCCCGAGTTGCCCGAGATAGCAGGCCTGAGCAGCTTCGAGGTGCACTTCGACGAGCGCGGAAAGCTGGCTCAGGCGCCACCCGATGCCGGCCGGTTGCCAACAGCGATCAGCGCCGGTGGCCTCGATGACCTATTCGTCTTCGCCCATGGCTGGAATGCCGGAACGGCCTCGGCGCAGGCCACCGAGGCCGCGATCTTCACGTTGCTGGCCGAGCAGTTGGGCGCCCACCGCCAGCACTGCGCGGCGGTAGCGATCCGCTGGCCGTCCCTGCTGTTCCCCGAGGACGATCCGCGCACCCCGAAGCCCACACCGTCCAGTGGTGCGATGCTGGCCAGTGCGCTGGCACCGGCGTTCCCGCGCAGCGCCTTTCAGCTGGACCAGCTCGGCTCGCTGCTCGACGAGCAACCACCGAGCATGACCGAACTCGGCCGCTTTCACCTGCTCGCCTCGAGCCTGGTCAGCTCGCCCTCGCTGGCACTGGAGGACTCCGGCGGCGCGGCGGTACTTTCAGCTGATACCGCAAGCCTATTCGGGATGGCTGCCGCAATCGGTAACCCTTCGACCAGCCACCAGCCGGACCGTCGCGATGGCTACCAGTCGCTGTGGGCCGGCGCCCGCGAAGTGCTGCGGATCCTCAGCTACTACGAAATGAAGAACCGGGCCGGCCTGATCGGTCGGGACGGGCTGGGTCCACTGATTGCCAGCCTGCGCACGCCCACCGGCCGGCCCCGGATACACCTGATCGGGCACAGCTTCGGCGCTCGACTGGTCGCCTACGCACTCGCCGGCGTGGCCGGCCAGGCATCGATCGGGCAACGCAGCCCGATCAAGTCGCTGTCACTGATCCAGGGCGCGCTGTCGCACTTTGCCTTCGCCAGTTCGCGGCCGCTGGGCAACGGCGTGCACACCGGCGCGCTGGCCGCCTTCGCCGGCCAGGTGGACGGCCCGATCCTGGCGACCTTCAGCGACCAGGATCGGTTGCTGGGCTGGTGGTACCCGATGGCCAGCCTGCTCAACCCGCCACCCGGCCAGTCAGCGGACCGGATCATCCACCAGTGGGGGGCAATGGGCCATGACGGCTTGCAGGGCGATCGGGTTAGCAGGGTGGCGCTGTCAGCCGTGCAGGCTGGCTACCGGTTCGCCAACGGTGTCGCCTACAGCCTCGACGCCTCAGCGGTGATCGCGGCCAACCAATCGAGTTTCAGCGGCGCCCACAGCGATATCGCCCACCCGGAGGTGATCGGTCCGATTGCCGCGGCGGCCGGGTTCGGCCCGGTCCGATCAGCGGACCTGCCCGTCACCGAGCACGATCCACTTCGTCGAGGTGAGCTCGGCAAGTCCCATCGGGCCGCGGGCGTGTAGCTTCTGGGTCGAGATGCCAATCTCGGCGCCGAAGCCGAACTCCGAGCCATCGGTGAACCGGGTCGAGGCGTTCACCAGCACCGCGGCCGAGTCCACTCGGGACAGGAATCGCCTGGCGGTATCGAGGTTTCGGGTAACGATAGCTTCGGTGTGCCCGGACGACCAGCGCCGGATGTGCTCGATTGCCTCGTCCACGCCAGCAACAACCCGGGCCGCGATATCCAGGCTCAGGTACTCCGTAGCCCAGTCCTGCTCGGTTGCCGGCAGCACCGACGGCTGGCCGGCGAAGGCGCTATCGCCATGCACGGTCACGCCATGGTCCTGCAGCGCGGCGGTGATCTGCGGCAGAAACTGGGCTGCCACCGCTTGATGCACCAGCAGCGATTCGGCGGCGTTGCAGACCGAGGGCCGCGATACCTTGGAATTGATGATGATTCGCTCGGCCATCGCCAGGTCGGCCTCGGCGTCGACGTAGATGTGCACGTTACCGATTCCGGTTTCGATAACCGGTACCGAGGAGTTCTCGACCACGTAGGAGATCAGGCCAGCGCCGCCGCGCGGGATGATCACGTCCACCAGCCCGCGCGCGTGCAGCAGGTAACCCACGCTGGATCGATCAGTGCCGGGTACCAATTGCACGCTATCTGCTGGCAATCCGGCCTTGGCAGCGGCCTCGGACAGCACCGCCACCAGCACCCGGTTGGACCGGATGGCGCTGGCCGAGCCGCGCAGCAGCGCCGCGTTGCCTGATTTCAATGCCAAGCCAGCAGCGTCCACGGTGACATTGGGACGCGCCTCGTAGACCATCGCGAGCACCCCGAACGGCACCCGAACCTGGCTGATCTGCAGGCCATTGGGCTGGGTGTAGCCGCGCACCACCTGCCCGATCGGGTCGGCCAGCGCTGCTACCGCACGTAGCCCGTCGGCCATTGCCGTGACCCGCGACTGGTCCAGCACGAGTCGGTCGATCAGTTGCTCGGCGGTGCCGCCAGCTCTGGCAGCGGCCACGTCCTCGGCATTGGCCCGAAGGATCTCATCGGCCGCCGCCTGCACCGCGTCGGCCATAGACAGCAGCGCCTGGTCCTTAACCGCTCGGGTCAGCGGCGCGAGCTCAAAGGCTGCGATCCGAGCGCGGCGAGCGACCGCCAGCACGTCCTGCTCGCTGGCCTGCTCGCTGCTCGGCTGCTCGTTCATCGGTCCAGGATAATGATGTCGTCTCGATGAACGGCTTCCCGGCGCAGGTCAGCAGGCAGGTCCGGGGTGGATTTACCCAGCAGATCAGGCAAATCCTCGCTATCGAATCCGACCAGGCCGCGCGCCAGCACCTGGCCGGACTGGTCGGCGAGCTCGACCGGGTCGCCGGCCGCGAACTCGCCGCTAACCCTGGTGATACCGGCCGGCAGCAGTGACACCCGCCGGTGCACCACGGCCTGCACCGCCCCGGCGTCGAGTACCAGCCGGCCACGCGGGGTACTGACGTGGCGCAGCCAGAACAGCCGGGACGCGGTCCGCCGGCCGACCGGCGCGAAGTGGGTGCCGCCCGTGCCCGTGAGCGCGTCAGCCACCGATTCGGCCGCGGCCAGCAGCACCGGGATCCCGGCACCGGTGGCGATGCTGGCGGCATCCAGCTTGGTCGCCATGCCCCCGGTGCCCACCTGCGAACTCGATCCGGCCAACCGCACCGGTTCCAGGTCGGCGGCACCGGCCACCTCGGTGATCAGCACGGCGCCCGGCTTGCGCGGATCGCTGGTGTACAGGCCGTCGATGTCGGACAGCAGCAGCAGCGCGTCAGCCTGCACCAGATGCGCGACCAGGGCGGCCAGCCGGTCGTTGTCGCCGAACCTGATCTCATCGGTGGCGACGGTGTCATTCTCGTTGACGATCGGGATGACCCCGAGCGCGAGCAGCCGCTCCAGGGTACGTACCGCGTTGCGGTAGTGCCCGCGCCGGTGCAGGTCATCGGCGGTCAGCAGCACCTGGCCGACGGTCAGTCCGAACTGGGCAAAGGCCGCCGCGTACCGCTCGGCCAACAGCAGCTGCCCGACGCTGGCGGCGGCCTGCTGGGTGGCCAGGTCGCGCGGCCGAGCCTTGAGGCCGAGCGGTGCCAGGCCGGCTGCGATAGCGCCGGAGGACACCAGCACCACCTGCTGACCGGCCGCCCGCCGAGCTGCCAGGGCGGCCACCAGCCGGTCCAGCCGGGCCGGCTCGATCTGACCCCGCTGGGTCAGCGAGGACGAGCCAACCTTGACCACGGTGCGCGCCGCGCTGGCGATCGCGTCCCGCCCGGCGGTCATCCCGGTTGATCCTCGGTGAGCTGGTCGAACAGCGCGTCGTCAGCGTCGGATTGCCGGCGGGCCTTCTTCGCCGCCAGCCGCTGGTCAGCCCGTGGCCGGGTCAGCTGATCCAGCCGATCGTCGGTCCCCCGCCGGGTCGGCTGGTAGGCATCGTCGGCCATGCCCGCGGTCGGTTCGAAGTCGAAGACGTAGTCGCCGATCATCACGCTGGCACCGGGCAGCGCGCCCTGGCGCGCCAGCTCCTCCTCGATGCCGAGCCGGGCCAGCCGGTCGGCCAGGTAACCGACCGCCTCGTCGTTGTCGAACTGGGTCTGACGCACCCACCGCTCGGGCTTGCTCCCGCGCACGATGAAGGCGCCGTCCTCGTCCGGATCGGGCTCGATCACGAAGCCGGAATCGTCCACCGCGGCCGGGCTCAACACGATCGGAGCGGCCGGAATGGCTTCCTGCTCGGCCCGGTACTGCTCGACCAGTTCAGCGAGTGCGAAGGTCAGCTCGCGCAGGCCGGTCCGGGCAACTGCCGAGATCGGAAAGACCTGATACCCACGGCTGGTGAGTTCCTCGGTGACGAACTCGGCCAGCTCCTGCGCTTCGGGCACGTCGATCTTGTTCAACGCGACCAGCCGGGGACGTTCCAGCAGGTCACCGAGCGTCGAGGCGTACTGGCCCAACTCGGCCTCGATCGCCTCCAGGTCACTGATCGGGTCCCGGCCGGGCTCCAGGGTGGCGCAGTCAAGCACGTGCAGCAGCACCGCGCAGCGCTCGACGTGGCGCAGGAAGTCCAGGCCGAGCCCCTTGCCCTGCGCCGCTCCCGGAATCAGGCCGGGCACGTCGGCCACCGTGTAGATCGACTCACCGGCGCTGACCACGCCGAGGTTGGGTACCAGGGTGGTGAACGGGTAGTCGGCAATCTTGGGACGGGCCGAGGAGATCGCCGCGATCAGCGAGGACTTGCCGGCCGACGGGAAACCCACCAGGCCCACCTCGGCGACCGACTTGAGCTCCAGCACCACGTCGAGGGCCTCGCCCGGCTCGCCTAGCAACGCGAAGCCCGGTGCCTTGCGCCGAGGGGAGACCAGCGCGGCGTTGCCCAGGCCGGCCCGGCCACCGCGAGCCACCACGTAGCGAGCGCCGGCACCGGTCAGATCAGCCAGCACGGTTCCGTCGGCAGCGTGCACCACCGTCCCGTTCGGCACCCGCAGCTGCAACTCCTGGCCGTCGGCGCCGTTGCGGTGCTTGCCTGCGCCGGGACGGCCGTTGCCGGCCTTCTGGTGCGGCCGATGGTGAAAGTCGAGCAGGGTGTGCACCTGTGGGTCCACGACCAGCACCACGCTGCCGCCGCGACCACCGTTGCCACCGTCCGGGCCGCCGAGCGGCTTGAACTTCTCCCGGTGGATCGAGGCGCATCCGTGCCCGCCGTTGCCTGCGGTCAGATGCAGCACCACCCGGTCCACGAAACTCACCACGCCGGGCACTCCCTCTACTTGGTACTGCTGGTAATCCGCTGGCACCGGATTCGATGCGTACTGCAATGAGCGCCATTCACATGCGCACTGGATTCAATGCAAAGGAGCGGGCGCCGGTAGTCCCGGTGCCCGCTCCCTGGCTTGAAGCTGTCGTGAAGCTGTCCTGGTCGGGCGCGTTACGCCTCGACCGGAACGATGCTGACGGTCTTGCGACCACGCCGGCTGCCGAACAGCACGTTGCCGGCGGCAAGCGCGAACAGCGTGTCGTCGCCACCGCGACCGACCAGCGCGCCCGGGTGGAACTTGGTGCCACGCTGCCGGACGATGATCTCGCCGGCGCTGACCAGCTGGCCGCCGAAGCGCTTGACGCCGAGTCGCTGGGCGTGCGAATCGCGACCGTTACGGGACGAGGATGCACCCTTTTTGTGAGCCATAGCGCTACTTCTTTCCGCTCTCGATGCCGGTCACCTTGATCTGGGACAGCTTCTGACGGTGACCGATCCGCTTGTGATAGCCGGTCTTGTTCTTGTACTTGTGGATCTTGATCTTGGGGCCCTTGATCTGGCCGAGGATCTCACCGGTCACTGAAACCGCCGCCAGCGCGCTGGCATCGGTGGTGACGTCGGTGCCGTCGACCAGCAGGATCGCCGGCAGCGCGATGCTCGAGCCGGCAACGGCATCGAGCTTCTCGACCGTCACGACGTCACCGACGGCGACCTTGTACTGCTTGCCGCCCGTTTTGACGATGGCGTACACCGTGAATCCACTCCTGTCGAACAGCTGGTAGCGATCAAACGAATTGTGCTGCGTGCAGCTGGCGTGCCGCTTACGCAGGAACGGCCCACTGCCGTGCTGTGGGCCGTTGTACAGATTACGGTACGCCGGCCAGTCGAAGCAAAGCGGGACCGGCCTAGTCGGCCGAGCTCGCTTCGGCGGTGATCGGCGGCCCGGCCGGCCGGCTGGCGGCTCGACGTCGGCGCGGCCGGGTCGGCGCGGCCGATCCAGTTGCATCGGCGGCCGGCGCGCTGCCGTTGCTCTGGGTTGAAGCCGGGCCGGTCCGGTCGGATCCGACCTGGTCGGCCACCGCCACCTCGGCTAGCACCGGTGCGGCTCCGTTCTGCTCGACCGAGTCCGGACGGTGCTCGTCGTGATGGGCGGTCGCCGCCGCGATCGCGGCGATCGCTGAGGCAGCGGCCCGGCGCTTGGTGTTCTCGGCCTCCAACTCGGCCGGGTCGGGCTGGGCTGCGACCGGCTCGGCCTTCGGCTTGCGGGTGCGCTTGCCACGGGCCGGCCGCTCCTCCTCGACGGCGCTGGCGTTGTTGCCGCCACCGCCGCCACCGGATTTGCGATCCACCGGATCCATGTGCACGATCAGGCCCCGGCCGTTGCAGGTCTGGCACGGCTCGCTGAACGCTTCCAGCAGTCCCTCGCCGACCCGCTTGCGGGTCATCTGGACCAGGCCGAGCGAGGTGACCTCGGCGACCTGGTGCTTGGTGCGGTCCCGGCCGAGGCATTCGGTCAACCGGCGCAGCACCAGTTCCCGGTTGCTCTCCAGCACCATGTCGATGAAGTCGATCACGACGATGCCGCCGAGGTCGCGCAACCGCAGCTGGCGGACGATCTCTTCAGCCGCTTCCAGGTTGTTGCGGGTCACGGTCTGCTCGAGGTTGCCGCCGGAACCGGTGTACTTGCCGGTGTTGACGTCCACCACCGTCATCGCCTCGGTGCGGTCGATCACCAGCGAACCGCCCGAGGGCAGCCAGACCTTGCGATCGAGCGCCTTGGCCAGCTGCTCGTCGACCCGCAGGTCACGGAACAGGTCGGACTCGGCGGTGTGCAGGCTGATCCGGTTGGCCAACTCCGGGGCGATGTCGCCGACATAGTCCGACAGCGTCCGGTGCATCTCGCCACCGGCGACGATCAGCTTGCCGAAATCGTCGTTGAAGATGTCGCGGACGACCCGGATCGCCAGGTCCGGCTCGCCGTGCACCAGCACCGGGCCGTCCCCGGACTGCTTGGTCTTGGCGACCTTGCGAGTGATCGAGTCCCACTCGGACTTGAGCCGTTCGACGTCGCTGATCAGGTCCTGCTCGGAGGCGCCCTCGGCCGCCGTACGCACGATCACGCCTGCCTCGTCGGGCACCACCTTCTTCAGGATCGCCTTCAGCCGGGACCGCTCGGTATCGGGCAGCTTGCGGCTGATGCCGGTCATCCCACCACCGGGCACGTAGACCACGAACCGGCCGGGCAGCGAGATCTGGCTGGTCAGTCGGGCGCCCTTGTGCCCGATCGGGTCCTTGGTCACCTGGACCAGGACGGTGTCGCCGGAGCCGAGCGCGTTCTCGATGGATCGGGCCTTGCCCTCCAGGCCGGCCGAGTCCCAGTTCACCTCACCGGCATACAGCACCCCGTTGCGACCACGACCGATGTCGATGAACGCGGCTTCCATCGAAGGCAGCACGTTCTGCACCCGGCCGAGGTAGACGTTGCCCACCGCACTGGCCAAGCTGGCCCGGGTCACGTAGTGCTCGACCAGGATGTCGTCCTCGAGCACCGCGATCTGGGTCCGATCGCCGGTCTGGCGGACCGCCATCACCCGGTCCACCGATTCCCGGCGGGCCAGGAACTCGGCCTCGGTCAGGATCGGCACCCGGCGCCGGCCAGAATCGCGGTTGTCCCGGCGGCGCTGGCGCTTGGCCTCCAGCCGGGTCGAGCCCTTTACCCCGCGCACCCCGTCGTCATCGGCAGCGCCACCACGGGCTCCGCCACCGCCACCGCCGCCGCTGCCCCGATTGGTTTCGCGGACGTGCACCACAGTGTTGGGCGGATCGTCGTCCGAGCCGTTCGGCTCGCCATCGGCACCGGTCGAGCGGCGCCGACGCCGACGCCGGCGAGCGCTGGCCGACAGGGCTGCCTCGGCTACCTCCTCGGCGTGGTCGCTCTCGGGCTCGTCCTCGACGTCCTCGGCCTCGGCAGCCTCCGCGCCGTCAGCCGAATCCGCGGTGCCCTCGGCACTCCGGTTGCCCCGGCCACGGCGACCGCGCCGACGGCGGCGGCGACTGCCCTCACCGGTGCCCGCCTCGGCATCGGCATCAGCTGAGTCGGCGTCCAGCTCTGGATCCAGCGGTTCCAGCTCGTCGGTGTCCAGCTCGGGCTGAGCCGGCTCGACCGGCTGCTCGATGGACGGTTCGGCCAGCGCGGGTCGGCTGGCCCGCCGACGCCGGGTCGGCGGCTTGGTCTCCACCGGCGCCTGGAAGAGCACCGCGGGTGCGGCCAGCGCTGGTGCGGCCGGCGGTTCGACGGGCAGCTCGATGGCTGGCTGATCGGCCGACGGCTCCGCCGCGGCGGCCGCCTTCTTGCTCACCCGCTTGCGGGCCGCTTTCTTGACCGGAGCCGGCGCCTGCTCAGCGGCCGGCTGCTCGACCGGAGCCGGCGCGGTCAACGCCGGTTCGGCCGGCGTTGGCTCGGCGGCCACCGGTTCAGTCAGGGCCGGCTCAGCAGCCTGTCGAGCGGCGGCCTTCTTGGCCGGTGCCTTCTTCGCGGGTGCCTTCTTCGCGGGCGCATTCTTGGCAGCAGCCTTGCGCGGCCTGGTTGCCTTCTTCGCCGGTGCGGCAGCGTCATCGGTATCAGCGGCGGCCGGTTCGGCCGGCGGCTCGGTAACAACCGGCTCCGGCGGCGCGAGCTTCTTGGCTGCCGCCTTGCGCGGGGCCCGCTTAGCCGGGGCCCGCTTGGCTGGGGCCGGCGTCTCGCTAGCGCTGTCGACAGCGTTGTTGGTCTGTTCGGTTGGTTCGGTGTTGTCGAGCATCTGCTCGGTGTGCTCCTGTCTCACCACCGGGGCCGTGCGCCGCGACGGAACGTCGCCTGCATGCGGCCGCGCAGTGGCGGTATGGTGCCCCGCCCGCAAGCGGGACACAAAGTCTCTTCGACCCAGCGGCGGGAGCCGCCAGGCGGGGTCATACCTGCGCAAGTCGATTGCTTGCCGGTACTTCCCAGGAACTACTGCTCAACTATTCGGCTGCCAGAGCTAACCGGCGGACGAGAGTTCAGCCTTGCGCAACGGATCTGCCACGACCCCAGCCTCATCGACCGGTCCCTGCGCCAGCCGAGTAGCCCGGGCGGGCTCCGACGGGGCGAAACCGGCGACGGACCGTAACGCGGCAAGAACGTCGTCGGGCCGAACCGTCGGGGTGACCTGACGGACGACCATCGTCATTATCGCACGATCCGGCTCGGCCGCCGACTCCGACACCGCGATGGACAGCAGCGCGGCCCGCGCGTCCAGCTTGCGGACACCGTCCTTGGTGAGCCGATCGATCAGAACTTCCGAGCTGGCTAGTAGCGCTTGGGTGGCCGCCCGCAGCTGGCCGGCATCGGCGCGCAATTCCAATTGCCAGCAGGACGCCTGGATCTGCTCGGCCAGGCTGCCAGGCCGGCAATCGGCCACGTCGACTGCCCGGAGCACGTCCAGGCCGTCCGGCAGCACGGTGTCTATCGCCACCCGCAGCTGCTCGGGATCGCAGTGCTGGGCCAGCGCGATCTCAAGGTATTCCGCTTCTGAACCGACGCCGGTCGGCGCGGCGCCGACGTAGCTGATCTTCGGATGCGGGTGGAACCCGGCCGAGTAGGCCATCGGCACCTGGGCCCGGCGTAGCGCGCGCTCGAAGGCACGCGCGAAGTCCCGGTGCGAGCTGAACCGCAACCGGCCGCGCTTGGCGTACTGCAACCGGACGCGCTGCACCGGCGGGACGTGGGCGGGGCCCTCGGGCACCCGGCGGCTACCGGCCATCAGCGCTTGACCGCCAGCGGCAGCAGTCCCTGCCCGGTCGGGCCGATCTGGATGTCGGTGCCCATGGTCGGGCAGACGCCGCAGTCGAAGCACGGCGTCCAGCGGCAGTCGTCCTGCTCGTAGCCGGTCAGCGCGTCCTGCCAGTCGTCCCACAGCCATTGCTTGTCCAGCCCGGAATCCAGGTGATCCCAGGGCAGCAGCTCCTCGGCCGGGCGCTCGCGAGTGGTGAAGAACTCGATCGACATGCCAAGTGGGCTCAACGCCTGATCAGCGGCCGATACCCAGCGTTCATAGGAGAAATGCTCGCTCCAGCCGTCGAAGCGGGCGCCGTCGCGCCAGGCTTGCTCGATCACCGCGCCGACCCGGCGGTCACCGCGCGAGAGCAGGCCCTCGATCAGCGAGGGCTGCCCGTCGTGGTAGCGCATGCCGATGTTGCGGCCCAGCGAGCGGTCGGAGTTGATCGCGGCGCGCAGCTTGCGCAGCCGCTCGTCCACCACCTCGGGCGAGGCCTGCGCGGCCCACTGGAACGGGGTGTGCGGCTTGGGGACGAAGCCGCCGATCGACACCGTCGCCCGGATATCGCGGGATCCGGTTGCGGTCCGGCCGGCCCGGATCACGTCCTGGGCCATGGTCGCGATCTCAAGCACGTCCTCGTCGGTCTCGGTGGGCAGCCCGCACATGAAGTACAGCTTCACCTGCCGCCAGCCCTGGGAGTAGGCCGCGCTGACCGTGTCGATCAGGTCCTGGTGGCTGACCATCTTGTTGATCACCCGGCGCAGCCGCTCCGAGCCGCCTTCCGGTGCGAAGGTGAGCCCGGATCGCCTGCCGTTACGGGAGAATTCGTTGGCCAGGTCGATGTTGAAGGCGT
>JBDSAN010000464.1:0-9209 GCA_039922115.1 Jatrophihabitantaceae bacterium | reverse complement strand
AGATCCTGTCCTTCTACTACCCGGGCACCGCGCTGGTGGTCGGCAGCGCGGTGAGCATCCGGGTTCAGGTGTCCGGTGTCGGTGCATACCCGACCGTGCTGGCCAAGGCCGGGCTGACCGTCTCCGGGGTGGCCGGCGCGCTGCCGACGACGGGCATTGACTTTTACCAGGCTCGCCCGATCAGCGGCGGGTTCCAGCTGTGGCGGCACTACAACGGCGCCTGGCAGGCATGGAAGAACATCGCGGCCAACCTGACCTTTCAGTCCAGCAGCGCGACAGTGGCGGTGCAGCGCGGCTCTGGTGCCACGACCTACCGAGGTGCGGTCTCGGTGTTCAACGTCGGCGGCAGCGCCACTGTGGTGAACCGGCTGAGCCTGGACGATTACGCGCGCGGCGTGGTGCCCAGCGAGATGCCGGCATCGTGGCAGGCCGCCGCGGTGCAAGCGCAGGCGGTGGCCGCCCGCAGCTACGCCCGCTACTTCGTCAACCATCCCCGCGACACCAATTACGACATCTGCGACACAACGTCCTGCCAGGTGTACGGCGGGATGAACGCTGAGCAGGCAGCGTCCAACACCGCGGTCAGCGCGACCGCCAACCGGGTGCTCACCTATGCCGGCTCGACCATCTTCGCCGAGTTCTCGGCCTCTAACGGCGGGATCACCTCCAGTGGCGGCCAGCCCTACTTCGTCACCAAGCTCGATCCGTACGACAATGCTGCCTCCGGTGACCCGTACCTGAACTGGACCACCACCGTCGCACCTGCCGAGGTGGCCGCCTACTACGGCCTGGCGAAGGTCAGCCAGATCCAGATCACCGGACGCGCTCCCGGCGGCCAGTGGGGTGGGCTGGTGACCACCGCGACCGTCGTCGGCAGTTACCCCGGTGGCGCGCCGGCCTCGATCAGCACCAGCGGGGTGTCGCTGGCTTCGGCGATGGGGCTGTCCTACACCTACTTCAAGCTGCGCCCGGTGCTGCCGCTCGGCCACCTGGACCAGCTGTCGATGACCGGCCTGCACACCATGACCGCGCGCGGCTGGGCGCTCGACCTGGTCAATGGCGGTGCCTCGACGTCGGTGCGGGTCACCGTCGACGGCACGTCCCGCTCGGTGCTGGCCAACCTGGCCCGGCCGGACGTGCAAGCGGTGTATCACTCCGGCAGCCCCAACCATGGCTTCAACTTTCCGATTACGGTGGCCGGCGGGACTCACACGGTGTGCATCAGCGCGCTGACGCTGAACGGATCGGACAGCGCCAGCCTCGGTTGCCGGACGGTCACCGTGCCGGTCAGCCCGATCGGGCACGTCGACTCGCTGAGCACCGACAATGCCGGGCATTACCGTTTGCAGGGTTGGACGTTCGACCCGGACGACAACGGCGGCCCGGCTCGGGTGCACGTCTACGTCGATGCAGTTGGCTACTCGCTGTCGGCTGCGCTGGTTCGCACCGATGTGGCCCAGCACTACGGGCTCGGTAATGCGCTGGTCGGCTTCGATGTCACGGTGTTCGTGCCGGCTGGCAAGCACAAGCTGTGTGCCTATGGGATCAACCGGGTGCCGACCGCCGGCGTGAATCAGGTCCTGCAGTGCTGGACCATCACTCGTTGACTTGCCGGGTGGTCGATCGGGGCCGGCTGTTCGGGGCGGCCGTTCAGGGCGGCCGTTCGGGGCGGCCGTTCTGACGAGTGGGCAGTTCCGGCGGTGCCTGTCTGACGAGTGGGCAGTTCAGGCATGACACCGCACGATCGCAAGCGCCCATTTGACGGCCAACTACCCACTCGTGACAAGCGGTCCGCCGAACTGCCCACTCGTGATAAGCGGCCCACCGAACTGCCCACTCGTGACAAGCGGACCGTCCACCCACGACGCACGCACGACACATGCCGGGCAAATCGCCGCGATCGGGACCGCAGCCGGCACTCGGTAAGCTGCACTGTCCGGACAGTCCTGCCGCTGGGAGTGAGTCGTTGCTGAACGTGCTGTTCGATGCGACGGCGGTACCTGCCGATCGGCGCGGCGTGGGCCGCTACGTGGACAGCGTGATCCCGGCCTTCGCCGCCACCGAGGCCAGCATCCAGGTGGTGTGCCGGGCCGAGGACGTCGAGCACTACAGCCAGCTGGCCGGCCGGCCCGCGATCGGCACCTCGGCGCTGACCGACCGGCCACCGACCCGGCTGGTCTGGGAACAGCTCGGCCTGCCCCGGCTGGCCCGTAAGCACCGGCCAGACCTGCTGCACTCACCGCACTACACCCACCCGCTGCCGCTGTCGCTGGGCGGTCGGCTGCCGCTCGCGGTGACCCTGCACGACGCCACCTTCTTCACCGACCGGCAGCTGCACACCCGAGTGAAAGGCCCGTTCTTCCGCGCGGCGTCCAAGCTCGCGCTGCGCCGGGCCGATGCCTGCATCGTGCCGTCCCAGGCCAGCGCCGATGAGCTGATCGAGCACGCCGGCGCCCGGGCCGATCAGCTGCAGGTGGCCCACCTGGGCGTGGACACCACGGTGTTCCGGCCACCCACCGCCGAGGTGGTGGCCAAGGTGCGGGCCGGCCTGGGGCTCGGCCAGGACGAGCGCTACCTGGCATTCCTGGCCACCATCGAGCCGCGCAAGAACGTCCCGGCGCTGATCCGTGGCTGGGTGGACGCGTTCGCTGGCCACGCCGATCCACCGGCGCTGGTGCTGGCCGGCGGTGCCGGTTGGGACACCGAGGTCGACGCTGCGATCGCGGCGGTGCCGGCCTCGCTGCGGCTGATCCGTCCCGGTTACCTGCCGCTGGAGCAGCTGGCCGGCTTTCTCGGCGGCGCCGACGTGGTGTGTTACCCGAGCCTCGGCGAGGGATTCGGGCTGCCGGTGCTGGAAGGGATGGCCTGCGGCGCGGCAGTGCTCACCACCCGACGGCTGGCGCTCGGTGAGATCGGCGGGGACGCGGTCGCCTACACCGAGCCGGACCCGGCCTCGATCGGCCAGGCCCTGGTCGAGCTGCTCGGCGATCCCGACCGGCGCGCCGAGCTCGGCCGCGCCGGCCTGGCGCGGGCCGAGCTGTTCAGCTGGACCGCGTGTGCGCAGGCCCACCTGCTGGCCTACCACCGGGCCGTCGAACAACACCGCTCGCGCCGGGGCGGTGCCTGATGAGCGCCGCGCACCCCGAGCCGATGACCGAGGACGTGGTGGGCCTGGTTGCGGTGACCTACGGATCCGGGGACTCGCTGACCACCTTTCTCGACAGCTTGCCGGGCGCCACCAGCCGCCCGCTGGACGTGCTGCTGGCCGACAACGGCTCGACCGACCAGGCGCCGCAGCGGGCCGCCGCCGAGCGCGATGGCGTCCGGTTGCTGGACACCGGTGGCAACCTCGGCTACGGACGGGCCGCGAACCTGGGCGCGGCGCAGGTGGCCGGCGACTGGATCGTGCTTGCCAACCCGGACGTCGAGTGGACGCCTGGCGCGATCGACGAGCTGCTCGCGGTGGCCGAGCGCTGGCCGCGGGCCGGCGCGCTGGGCCCGCTGATCCGCAATCCGGCCGGCGAGGTATATCCGTCCGCGCGCGAGCTGCCCTCGCTCTCGCGCGGGATCGGTCACGCGCTGTGCGGCTGGTGGTGGCCGAGCAACCCGTGGACCCGGGCCTACCGGCAGGAACGGGCCGAGCCGGTCGAGCGGGTCGCCGGCTGGCTGTCCGGTTCCTGCCTGCTGGTGCGCCGGGTCGCCTTCGAGTCGGTCGGTGGCTTCGATCCGAGCTACTTCATGTACTTCGAGGACGTTGACCTGTGCCACCGGTTGGCCGACGCCGGCTGGCTGAACGTCTACGCGCCGAGCTCGCAGATCGTGCACACCGGATCGCATTCGACCGTCCAGCACAAGCGCGAGATGTTCATCGAGCACCACCGCAGCGCCTACCGCTACCTGAGCGGTCGCTACCCGGGTCCGCGCTGGGCGCCGGTTCGCGCGGTGCTGTGGGTCGGGCTGGTAGCGCGATCCCGGCTGATCCCGCCGGTGATCGACTTCCTACAGCGCAGAAAAGGCAATTCTTGATGGCGACAGCGACCGACGTCGACGCGATCGTGCTGGTCGGTGGCAAGGGCACCAGGTTGCGCCCGCTGACTATCTCAGCGCCGAAGCCGATGCTGCCGATCGCCGGAGTGCCCTACCTGACCCACCTGCTGTCCAGGATCAGGCAGGCCGGCATCACTCACGTGGTGCTGGGCACCAGCTACCAGGCCGAGGTGTTCAGCGAGTACTACGGCGACGGGTCAGCGTTCGGCCTGGAGCTGGAATATGTCGTAGAGGACGAGCCATTGGGCACTGGCGGTGCGATCGGTAACGTGGCGGACCGGCTGCGCGCGGACACCGCGATGATCTTCAACGGCGACATCCTGACCGGCTGTGACCTGACCGACCTGCTGGCCAGCCACCGAACGTCCGGCGCCGACGTGACCTTGCAGCTGACCACGGTGGACGACCCGCGCGCCTACGGCTGCGTGCCGACCGACCCGGCCGGCCGGGTGACTGCCTTTCTGGAGAAGGATCCGAACCCAGTCACCAACCAGATCAACGCCGGCACTTACCTGTTCTCCCGTTCGGTGATCGAGTCAATCCCGACCGGACGGCCGGTGTCGGTGGAGCGCGAGACCTTTCCCGGCCTGCTCGCCGACGGCGCGCTGGTGGTCGGTTATGTCGAGTCCAGCTACTGGCGCGACCTCGGCCGGCCAGCCGATTTCGTGGCCGGATCGGCTGATCTGGTCAGGGGAATCGCGCCTACCTTCGCGTTGCCCGGACCGGTTGGCGACTGCCTGCTGCTGCCCGGCAGCAAGCTCGGCGAGCAGGTTCAGGTGACCGGCGGCAGCGTGGTCGGAGCCGGCTGCGAGATCGCCGAAGGCGCGGTGGTGGACGGCTCGGTGCTGCTGGACGGCTGTCGGATCGGGCCAGGGGCCTCGGTGCGGGCCAGCATCGTCGGCCGGGATGCGGTGATCGGTGCTCGGACCGTGCTCGATGACGTCGTGATCGGTGATGCGGCGGTGCTCGGCAGCGGCATCGAGTTGCGTGCCGGTGCGCGGGTCTGGCCGGCAATCGTGCTTGCCGATCAGGCCATCCGGTTCTCATCGGACTGCTGAGCGGCATGCTCGGGGCGCATCGTCGGGTGGTGCTCGATCGCCCGTTCGACCTGCCCCGAACGATGCTGGCGCTGCGGCACGGCGCCGGCGACCCGGTGGCTCGGCTGGTCGGTGGCACGTTCTGGTGGGCCGCCCGGACTGCCGACGGCGCCGGCACGATCGCGATCCGGCTGGTAGCCGGCGAGGTGCTGGCTGAGGCGTGGGGCCCGGGTGGCCCGGCGCTGTTGGACATCATGCCGGAATTGATTGGTGAAACCGATGATTGGACTGCGCTGGACGTGAGCGCACACCCGGTGCTGGCTGAGGTTCGGCACCGGCTACCCGGGCTGCGGCTGACCCGAAGCGGGCAGGTACTGGACTCGCTGGTGCCGGCCTGCCTGGAGCAGCGGGTGACCGGCGGCGAGGCGTTTCGGGCGTGGCGGCAGCTGACCCGGACATTTGGCGAACCGGCGCCCGGGCCAGGCCAGCTGTGGTTGCCGGCCGAACCGGTCCGGCTGCTGCAGGTGCCGAGTTGGGACTGGCATCGGTTCGGGGTGGACGGCCAGCGGCACCGGACGGTCCGGGCGGTGGCCACCGTGGCGCCCCGGCTGGAGGAGTGCGTCGGGTTGGCACCGGAGCAGGCCCGAACCCGGCTGCGCTCGATCCCCGGGGTGGGGGAGTGGACCGCGGCCGAGACCACGGTGCGCGCGCTGGGCGACCCGGACGCGGTCAGCGTGGGCGACTTTCACCTTGCGAACAGGGTGGGTTGGGCACTGGCCGGGCGGCCGCGCTCGACCGATGAGCAACTGCTTGAGCTGCTCGAACCGTGGCGGGGCCAGCGCGCGCGGGTGGTCAAGCTGATCGAGTCGAGTGGGCTGACGCCGCCGAAGTACGGGCCGAAGTTCAGCCCCACCGACATTCGCCAGCTCTGATCCCTGGCCGCCCCTATGGGTGGAACCTTGCCACCGCGGCAGTGAAAGCCCCACTTGCTCAATCGTTGATTTGGTAGTCGTGCGTGACAAATAAACTTACAGTAAAGGGGAAAATCAAACATGGGATGTTAAATCAGGATAGTGTGCGCCGGTGGCCTTGGAGGTCTCGCTATCTTAAGGAGGACGTGTGGACGAAACTGATTGGGAGATCGCGCGCCTGATCCCAGTCTCGGGAATCAACGGGCCGGACGAGCAGGAGCGGAGGGGCTCGTCGGCGCTGCTCGCGGTGCTTGGCTCCGTGAAGGAGTTCGGCCGAACGATCCTCGGGCCGTTGGGAGCGCCTGCTGGTTTGATCGAGACCTTCATCGAAGTCCCATTCGTCCTGGGTGACCGGTCTGTCAGACCAGACGGTGTCATCCGGGTGACCAGAGGCAAGCAAGTCTGGACAGCCCTGGTCGAGGTTAAGACAGGACGCAACAGCCTCCAAACAACCCAACTTGAGAGTTACCTTGAAGTGGCCCGTGAGCTGCAGTTCGATGTTGTGTTGACCATCTCGAACGAGCTAGTCGGAGCTCCCGGCGAGCATCCAACTACTGTAGATAAGCGCAAGCTTCGGCGAGTAGCGCTCAAGCACATGTCTTGGAGTCAGATCCATACCGAAGCGGTCATCCAGCGGGTAAATCGCTCGGTTGCAGACCCGGACCAGGCATGGATATTGAGCGAGCTGATTCGGTACCTAGAACATGACCGCTCAGGCGCCGTCGACTTCGACGAAATGGGTCCGCACTGGGTCGCGGTCCGCAACGGCGCAGCTAATCGGACGCTACGGGCAACTGACCCCGAAGCCGCCGAAGTCGTAGCGCGATTTGGGCAACTAGTTTCGTTCGCCGGCATGAGGCTATCTCGAAACCTTGGCGTGGAGGTGCGGCCAGCCCTATCGAAGGCAGACCTTCGCGACTTTGCGGCGTTTCAGCAACGCGCGGTCGGCCGCCTCGTCGATTCTGGAATTCTGCATGGTTCGCTTCGGGTTCCGAACGCCGTAGCGCCTATCGCGATCGTGGCCGACCTCCGTTCCGGGTTGATCACCTGCTCAATCGATGTCGCGGCGCCAGGCCAGGGCAGAAACTCGACCAGGGTGAACTGGCTTACTCGTCAGTTGGCGAAAGCTCCGGACGCAGTGCTGATCGAAGGGTGGTCAGCGTGGGCGAGGACACCAGGGCCATGTCGGGTGATTTCCGACGTGCGTGCGAAACCCGATCTGCTCTATGACGATCCGAAGAAGGAGCTCCGGAGTTTTACGGTCCGTCTGTCGGCGATCGCCGGAACTAAGCGCAGTCATGGGCACGGTTCCTTCGTCGGCTCGGTCCTTGCGCTTGTCAACACCTTCTACGAGCAGGTTGTGCAGCAAATTCGACCGTGGTCACCGCCTGCGCCGTCCTTAAAGGTGAGGGCCGACGCCGACGACGGGGGCGACGACAGGGATGACATCAGCGGCGAACTTCCGTTGAAGTCGGTGCAGCGGGCGTCCGGCAGTCCGGATTGGAACCCACCAGAATCTCAGAATGTGTTGTTGGACGAGTTGGTATTCGCAACGAATGTGCCTGCCTCGGAAAGGCCTCCAGCCGACCTGCCCCCAGGCGCGTCGACGACCGCCAATGAGCCCGGCGACGACAGGCCTGACGCAGACATGGAGGTGGCAGCCACTCCTGAATTGGAGGCGACGCCAAGCACGGATTGACCGACCCTGGAGCGATCAGGTCATGCGTCGATTAATGGAACCCTGCCACCACAGCAGCGGCAGGCTCCACGGTGACGTGCGTGGTGTCAGGGGTAGCGGGCAGGATGCCGGGCATGGACACCTTCGCCGATGCGCTGAGCTGGGTGGGCTCGGTGTGCCTGGCGCTGCCCGGCAGCTACCAGGAGCCGGCCTGGGTGGGCGTCCGCTGGAAGGTGCGCGCCAATACCTTCGCGCACCTGCTGGAAATCGTCGAAGGCTATCCGCCGTCGTTCGCGGCCGCCGCCGGCACCCGTGGCCCAACCACCGTGCTGACCTTCCGCTCGGCTGGGCACGAGCTGGGACTGATCCTGGCCGAGCCGACGAGTTTCGGCCCGCTCTGGAACCGGGGCGATGTCGGAATCCGGATCGAGGAGTACGCAGACCGGGGCCAGTTGGCCGAGTGGCTAGTCGACAGCTACCGGCTCCGTGCGCCGAAGCGCCTGGTCCGGCAACTCGATGGCTGATCCTGGACCGAGAACGCTGTCAGCGGGATCGTCAGAACGGGCAGGACAGTAGGCCAATCACGAGGCTGCTGTCAGGTCGCCGGGCGATCCGGCGGGTCGCTGAGCTGGTTGATGTCGAGAAGTTTAGGAGGATGTAGCTGCCTTACACGTTGGAAACCGCGCTGGAGCCAGTGGCCGAGTGCCGCTCGCACGAAACATCCGTGCACGATTGCAACCAGGCGGGGGGAGCGGCCCGCCCGCCATCGTTAGTGCGGCAAGGCACAACACCGCGAAGGCTGGCCTCAGAGCTGGGCGCGGATCGCTACGACCGAGCCGGACCGGTATACCAACCGGGCCTTCGATGCCTGCGCGAGCACGGCCATCGAGCTCGACGGCGGCCCGACCAGGGCTGTGGTCGTCCAGACTCCACCAGCGCGCTGGGCCAGCAGCACCCGGCTGCTCGGGTCCGCGATCGTCCAGCTCACGAACACGTTCGCCCCGGACACCGCGATCGACGGGCTGAACCCGGCCGGCGTGAAGTGATGCGACAGGAACGGTCCGGTGGCGTTGTCGGCGTACCAGATCGAACCGTTGCGGTTCCAGGCCACGTAGGTCACCCCGGCGTACTCGATCACGTCCGGCTGGCTGTTGTCCGGGCCGACACTGGCCAGCGTGTTCGACTGCCAGCCGAAGCCGAAGTTGCGCGACCAGCGAATCTCGGACGGCCCGGGCAGCTCCGGCGAGCTGATCCGGGTCCAGGTCATGGTGACCCGCCTGGCGTAGAAGCTGAGCGAGGGCTGGCGGTCATCGACGTTCTGCCCGGTCGCGGTGATCTGGGTTCGTCCGGCCGTACCCAGCAGGGTATGCCGTTGGAAAAGTTGGGTATGCGCGAACTCACCGCCCGGCCCGACCTGCTCGCTCCACACCACCCACCACTGGGCGTTGGAGGCGACCACCGAGGCGGTGTAAAGCA
>JBDSAN010000463.1:0-7638 GCA_039922115.1 Jatrophihabitantaceae bacterium | reverse complement strand
GATGACCATCGGCGGCAGCCGACTCGGGCTGACCAGTAGGGTCGGCTAGCCATGACTTCCAGCGATCCGCCACCCCAGCTCAACCGGCCGTCCTACCAGGACCACCAGTTGCTCACGCTGGCCGACTTCAACGACGAGCAGACCTTTCACCTGGTCTCCCGCGACCTCGCGCAGCGGATGTTCTGGACGGCCGGGGTGTTGACCGGCCTAGCCGTCGCTACGACGCCGCCGATCACTGGTCACCTTGCCGGCTCTGGTCTGACGATCGGCGCCGGGATAGCGCTGGACGGCGGCGGTCGGCTGCTCGTGATGCCGACCGACAGCCAGCTCAGCCTGGACAATCCGGCCTGGTACACGGTCGGCCAGACGCACAGCTGGATGCTGGTAATCAGCTTTGTGGAACAGCCGAATGCCGCCAAGAACCGGTGGTCGCAGACCGGCACGCTCGCGCTGGTCGCGCCGGACGCGCTGCCGCCGGGTGCCTTGCCGCTAGCGGCCCTGAGCATCAGCGCTACCCAGTCCGCCCCGTCCACTTCTGGCACCCCGAGCGTCGTCGAACTGCAGGTCAGCGTCGATGGCACGGCGGCCCGGCAGACATTGCTGCGTCCGGAGCGAATGCCGGTGATCCAGGCCGGCCAGCTGATCGGTCAGCTTGCCCTGGACCAGCTTCCGGACGTGCCCACGAGCAAGATCATCGGCGCGTTCACGGCCGATCAGCTTCCGGATGTGCCGGCGGGCAAGGTGACCGGCCAGCTCGCGCCTGAGCAGATTCCGGTGCTGCCGCCGGGCAATATCGCCGGCCCGCTGGACGAGCACCAGATTCCGGAACTCACCACCATTCTGGCCAGATTGACCGAGCTGGAAGCAGCAGTGGCGGCGCTGAAACCGCCGCCGCCACCCCCGCCACCGCCGCCACCTCCGCCGCCGAGCCAGTCGCGGATCGACCTGGTCGCTGGCGACAATCAGGTGGTCGACCTGCAGCCATCCAGTAGCGGGCATCCGGTGGCGCAGTTCGCCCCGATCCAGTTCCAGCTGATCGGACCGAACAGCACGCCGATGGCCGGCATTGCGGTGAACGTGACCGTCGGCGCGATCACGCCGCCACTCACCGTCCAGATCAGGCCGTCCGGCGATCAGACCGTCATGGTCGTGACAGATGCCACGGGCACGGCGACGTTGGCGTTGATGGGCGGCAGTTCGGCCTGGGCCTACTACGGCGCCGGGCCGTTCACGCTGATTGCGACGGCCACCGTGCCCGGCCAGCAGCCGGTCAGCGCCACCGTTCACCTGGTGGCCCGGCAACCGGCGCCGGTGCAGCAGATCCCCGCGCCGACCCTGGTCGGCAAGGCGCCCGAGCTGGCAGCGCAACTGGCCGCGAGCCTCGGGCTGACGATGCAGGTGCTCGGCATTCAGTCCCGACCGGGAGTGCCCGACAACATCATCGTTCGCCAGTCGCCAATGGCTGGCGCGCTATGCCCGATCAACAGCGTGATCGGGGTGTACCTGTCAAGCCTCAGCCAGCAGGGCTCCGGTGGGTCGTTCGGCTGAGCTGGCCCGGCTCGACCTTTCGACCAGCCCCGGCAGGCACACAGCTGGCGCAGAAGTCGGCCGCAGGTTGCTGCCAGTTTGGGCCGCGACAGTGAGTCGATGCGCCCAGGTTCGCTGGGAGTCGTGGTTGACGAGGAGTGCTGTGATGGAGCCTAAGGACTGGACGCCGCCGCCGATCGTGCTGCCGGCCGACAACACCTGGCAACCCAAGCCGCACCGGCGTGGCTTGGTGGCCGGCGCGGCCCTGGTGGGCGTTGGCATCGTGGCGGGCGCGATCGTTGGCACCACGGTGCTGTCCGGAGCTGCCACGACGAATCCCACCCCGTCGGCGAGTACGGTGCCAGGCAAGCATGACGGGCACGGTCCGGGACGGGGTATGGGCCTGCGTCTGAGCGGCACCGTGACGTCGGTCGGGGCAGCGTCGGTGACCATCAAGACCAGCACCGCAACGACCACCTACAAGGTGGACAGCAACAGTGACATCGACAAGAACGGCGAGGCGAAGCTGGCCGATCTGAAGGCCGGTGATGCCGTCCGGTTCAGCGTCAGCAGTGGCAACGTCATCGACAAGCTGCACGCCGGCGACGAGGCGCTCGACCGTCCGCAGGGCCCGCGGCCCGGCGATGACGGTGGCGCCGAGACGCCCTGATTGCGGGTTTTCAGCCGCTGGGCCAGCAGCTGCTAGCGGAGTATCGTCTGCTGCTCATGGTGCGATCGTCGCAGGCGCCGCAGATCGAGCTCGCCACGCCGCTAGCGTGCCTGTATTGACTAGATCGCAACGACATCCTCGGTCACGGCCGCGCGGCGCCGAGCCTGTAGCACGACCACCGCGCCGAGCACCGCGGCGCCGCCGGCAAGCTGGGTGCCGGTGAGTCCTTCACCGAACACGATCGCCGAGCTGATTGCGGTAACCACCGGTTCGATGCAGGACAGGATGGCCGCGGCGGGCCCGCCGACCAGGCGCAGGCCGGCCAGGAAGGTGCCGATCGCCACCACTGAGGAGATCAGGGCGAGCGCGGCCAGCCAGCCCCAGCCGGACGCGGCCACATCGGTATGCAGGGAGCCGGTGAGCAGCCCATATCCGACAACGCTGAAGGTTGCCGCGGAGCAGACTATTGCCGAGAGCAGGTAGACGTCGAGCTCAGCCGCCAGGGTGGCCGCCACCGTGATGTAGAGGGCGTAGGTACCGGCGGCGCCGAGCGCCATCGCGACACCGGTAGCCGACCCGCCACCCCTTGAGCTACCGCCGTGCAGCAGTAGCGCTAGGCCGGCTATCGAGCACACCAGGGCGAGCAGCTTTCGGCGATCGGGCGATTCGACCCGACGTAGCAAGGCGATTACCACCACCAGCGCCGGATAGACGTAGAGCAACTGCGCGACGATCGCGGCATTTAGCCTGGTCAGCGCGCCGAAGTAGAACGCGGCCTGTGCGGCATAGCCGAGGCCGCCGAGCGCAACCGCCGTCCAGCCAGCGGCCAGTGCCGGCCTGGCCGGTCGCCGGATCAGCACAATCACCCAGAACGCGACGGCTGCGATGCCGAAGCGCCCTGCCAACAAGGTGGTGACGTTGAATCCAGCTAGGAATGCCTCCTTGGCCAGCACCGCGGCCAACCCGAACGAGACCGCTGAGACCAGGCAGAGCAACAGGCCGGTGGTGCGCGGGCTGCGCAGGTCCACCGGAGCCGTGACGCCCGAACGGGTCGGTGTGGCAGTCATGACCGCCAGGCTAGAGGCAAACCGATAGCCAGAGGTAGGCTTGGCGTCCTTGCATAGCCAAAGGGAATTCCTATGATTACTTTGCACCAGTTCCGGTGCTACCTGGCGACCCTGGAGCACGGATCGTTCACGGCCGCCGCTGACCAATTGCAGCTGGCGCAGCCGTCGGTCTCCGAGCAGGTTCGACTGCTCGAGCAGGGCGTTGGCACGGTGCTGTTTCAACGGGTTGGCAGGGGACTGATCCCGACCGAGGCTGCCCAGGCCTTGCGGCCGCACGCCGAACGCGCGCTGGCTGCGGTTGACGACGCGGGACGGGCGGTGGCCTCGGTTCGCGAGCTGGTCACCGGCACGGTTCGGTTCGGTGTCTTCGGAACTGCCCGGGTGTACCTGACCGCGGATCTGGTGGCCGACGTGCTGTCCCGCTATCCGGGGGTTCGGCTGGAGCTGGTCGGACGTAACTCCCAGGAGGTGCTGACCGCGGTCCGCCGAGGCACCATCGAGGCCGCGTTGATCGCGCTACCAATTGACGATGAGGGTTTGCAGATAGCCCCAATCGCGCGCGATGAAGTCGTCTACGTCAGTGCTGATCCGGATCGGTTGCACCGGCCGATCACGGCTCGCGAGCTTGCCTCGGCGCAGCTGGTGCTGTCGGAGGCGAGTTGGGGTAACGCTGACTCCACCCGGCAACAGCTTGCCCGTGCGGTGCAAGCCGTTGGCGGCACGCTCACGCCGCGGATCGACGTGGAGGACATCGAGGTGGCGCTGGACCTGGCCGCCCGCGGGCTGGGCGATGCGATCACGGCACGTGGCGTGCTGAACCGGCTGGGCGAGCGGCTGGATCCGTCCCTCGGCTGGGTTTCATTGCGGCCGAAGCTGTGGGACGAGTTCGCGATCGTGCACCGCAGGGGCGGCCAGCCGTCACCGGCGGCTCAGGTAGTCATCGACCTGGCCGCCGCGCGGATGCGGGCGGTCATCGCGGCCGCCCGCGCCCAGCCCGGTCGCTGAGGGACGGGCAGCGCGGCCGAGCAGGGTTGCCGATCAGCTATCGGCGGAAACCGAGATCGCGATCTTGCCCCGGACGTGTCCCTGCTGGCTGAGCCGGAATGCCTTGGCCGCGTCGGCCAGCTCGAACGTTTCTGCGACGGTGACGCTCAGCTGCCCGGCGTCGGCCAGGTCAGCCAGCTTCTGCAGGTCGCTGCCGATCGGACGTACCCAGACCTGGCTGCCGCCGGCCGAACCAACCTCGGGGTCGGCGATGGAGGCGTGCCGTCCGTTGTCGGACAGGACAGCCCTGGTCACCTCCAGGACGCCACCGACGAAATCGGCGACGACGTCCACGCCGTCCGGAGCGAGCGCCCGGACCCGGTCTGCCAGCCCGTCGCCGTAGGCCACTGGTTCGGCGCCGAGAGCTGCGAGAAAGTCGTGGTTTGCAGGTGATGCGGTGGCAATCACCCGGGCGCCTCGGGACCGGGCGATCTGAATGCCCAGCAGCCCGACGCCACCCGCGCCGCCGTGGATCAGCACTGTTTCGCCCCGGCTCAGGCCGAGCCTGGTCAGCAGCTGGTAGGCGGTCAGGCCGGCAAGAGGCAGTCCGGCGGCCTGGTTCCAGTCCAGCGAGGCGGGCTTGCGAGCCACCGATCGGGCCGGCACCGCGACGTATTCGGCGAACGTCCCGCCGTGCACGTAGTCCTTGCGGGCATAGCTGATCACCTCGTCGCCGGGTGAGAATTCTGGGGTGTCGAGGCCGACTGCCTCGACCACTCCGCTGACGTCCCAGCCCGGGATGACCGGAAACACGACCTCCATCAAGGCATCGAGACCGCCGGCCATCACCTTCCAATCGACCGGGTTCACCGAGGCGCTGCGCACCCGGATGAGCACCTCGCCAGGCGCGAGTTTCGGCTTTGGCCGCTCGCACAAGGTGAGGACGTCGGGGTCGCCGTACTGGTCGTAGCTGATGGCCTTCATGCTCGGAAGAACTTGCGGCGGGCCTCAGCCATTCCGCGATTCGCTCGGCAATCTCTGGTTCGCGAGGCGGACCGCCGCTAGTTGACCTGGCTGTCCCGATCACTCCAGTAGGTCTCGCGCAGCTTGAACTTCTGCAGCTTGCCGGTCGCTGTCCTGGGCAACGAGTCCAGGAACTCGATTCGCTTGGGGAATTTGTAGCCGGCCAGCATGCTGCGGCAGTGCGCGATGAGTTCCTCGGCGCTGACTCCGTCCGCGAGCACCAGGCCGGTCACCAGCTCACCCCACTTGTCGTCGGGTATCCCGATCACGGCAGCTTCGCGCACCGCAGGATGCGACATCAGCGCATCCTCCACCTCGATCGAGGATACGTTCTCGCCGCGCCTGCGTCCGTCGACGAGGCACCAGCCAACTGGCTGCCTGCCGGGGGACGGGCCACCCCCAAACGTGAGGCAAGGCGCCGGGGGCTCGGAGCCGCGCGCTTCAGCTAGCGCCTCGACACCGGCAGGCGCGGACGGTCTCTGACCTGAGCAATCCAGCGCATTGTCCTGCGCGGTTGATGTCGACCACCCTCCTTTGAGAGAGAGGGAGGGAGAATGCCTGCTGCTGCAGCATCGCCATCACCGTTGCACCGCCTGTGGCGGCGCGAACTGCCGGAGTATCCGACCGGCGCCAGGCGCATCTGGTACCTCGGAATCGTGTTCGCCGCGACCGTTGTCGTGTACTACGAGAACTTCATCAGTGGTGCGGTCACGCTGCAGATTCTCGGTGGTTTCCACATCTCATTCCTGTACTTCGCCGTCGTTACGGCGGTGGCGAACGCTATCGGAGCCATCGGCTCGCTCGCATCCGGCATCGCCGACAAGGTGGGCCGCGCCAACATGGCGATCGTCGGCCTGTTCGGTGTCTCCCTGGTGACGCTGCTGTGGTTGCCGCACGTTACGACCGGTGCTCAGTACGGGATCGCCTTCGGTAGTGCCGGCATTTTCGAAGGCGTCATCCTGGTGGTTACGCCCGCGCTGGTGCGTGACTTCAGTCCCCAGGTCGGTCGGGCACAGGCAATGGCCTTCTGGACGATGGGCCCGGTGCTGGGCAGCCTGCTGGTCACCGAGGTCTCCAGCCACACCCTCGACAGCCACCCGCGCTGGCAGTTCCAGTTCGAGGTTGCGGGCTGGGCCGGCCTGGCCGTCTGCGTGCTGGGCCTGCTGTTCCTGCGCGAGCTCAACGGCGCCGATCGCGACCGTATCGTCGGTGCGCTCGAGGCCGAGACCGGGGCGGCGCTGAGCAGCCGCGGGCTGTCGCACGAGGCGGCCATTCGCCGCCCGTTCCGGCAGATGTTCCGGCTCGACATCGTCGGCCCGGCAGTCGGTATCAGCCTGTTCCTGCTCATGTACTACACCGCCATCGGCGTCCTTCCGGCGTACTTCCAGACCAACCTCAACTTCTCCGCAAGCCAGTCGAACTCCCTGTTGAACTGGCTGTGGGCCACGACGGCAGTGTCCATGCTCGTTTTCGGGACGCTGTCGGACAAGCTGCGAATCCGCAAGCCGTTCATCATGGCCGGCGCCCTGGCCAGCGTCCCGGTCGAGATCGCGTTTCTGTCGAAGGCCGGCTCCGGCTCCCCGACCTTCTCCTCCATCGCGATCCTGCTGGCGCTCACCGGCGTATGGCTGGGTGCCGCGTACGCGCCGTGGATGGCCGCCTTCACCGAGACCGTCGAGCATCGCAACCCCGCCCTGTCGGCCACCGGCCTGGCTATCTGGGGGTGGATCCTGCGGGTGACGATCGCCAGCGCGGTCATCTCGATTCCGTTGATCGTCTCGGCCGTCACGCCGCTGGTCGACAACGGTCCTGCGGTGCGCCAGGCGCAGGCATACTTCGACCAGAGCAAACCCCTGCAGCTGCTGCTGGCCGAGGCGCAGGCGCACCCCAAGGTGTTCACCGACCTCGCCGCGTCGCCAAACGACCCGGCGGTGCAGAAGGCCGCTGTCGAGACGGTAGGTTCGCCGACGGTACTGACGCTGGCCGATGACAAGACCGCGCAGGCGAATCTCGTCCTGCTCTCCGAGAAGGCGCCCGACGTCCTCAAGGCGCAGGCGGACGGCCCGGGTCAGTGGCGAACCTGGTTCTGGATCTGCACCATCGGGGCCTTCACCCTGTGCCCGCTCTCGCTGCTGCTGCGGGGTCCTTGGCGCCCGCATCCCACCGACGATGCCCACGCCGTGGAACATGCCCTCGAACTGGCCAACCGCAGCGCTGGGAGTTGGGCGTGACCGCAGTCGTCATCTGCAACTGGCGCGACTTGCAGCATCCGGAGGCCGGCGGCAGTGAGCACCACGTCGAGGCCGTCGCGCGGATTCTCGCCGCGACCGGCCACCCGGTCACCATCCTGTGTGCGAAGGTCGCCGG
>JBDSAN010000462.1:0-9901 GCA_039922115.1 Jatrophihabitantaceae bacterium | reverse complement strand
AGCGACTCCAGCACCAGAAGCTGCGCCATGATGTCGTTCGCCGAGGCGTCGTCCACCTGTACGCCGAGGAAGATGATGCGCTCCTCGAACAGCTTGTTGTACGGGTTGGATTCCTTCATCCCGTAGTTGGTTCGCTCGATGAAGGACGGCAATACGTAGCGACTGGTCGGTGACGTCATGAGGTTCTCCTTATTCCGGCGCCGGCGCCGAGCCGTTGCTCATCTGGGCAACTCGACTGACTACGTGATCGACGAAGCCGTATTCCTGTGCCTGGGACGCGGTGAACCACCGGTCGCGCTCGGAATCGGCCTGGATCTGCTCGACGGTCTGGCCGGTGTGCTCGGCGATCAGCTTGGCCATCTCGATCTTGGTGAGCTTGAACTGCTCGGCCTGGATCGCGATGTCGGATGCGGTGCCACCGATGCCGGCCGAGGGCTGGTGCATCATGATCCGCGCGTGCGGTAGCGCGTAGCGCTTGCCGGCCTGGCCGGCCGAGAGCAGGAACTGGCCCATCGAAGCGGCCATGCCGAGGGCGTAGGTGGCTACGTCACACTCGACGAACTGCATGGTGTCGAAGATCGCCATGCCGGCGGTGACCGAGCCACCCGGCGAGTTGATGTAGAGGTTGATGTCGCGAGTGGAATCCTCGGCCGACAGCAGCAGCAACTGCGCGCACAGCCGGTTGGCGATCTCGTCATCGACCACCTGGCCGAGGAAGATGATCCGGTCGCGCAGCAGCCGGTCATAGATGGAGTCGTTGAGGTTCATACCGGCGCCGGGGCTGCGCGACTCGATGATCCGAATCGGCTCCGGGCGACTGGCAGCGGTCGCGCCGAAGCCGACCTCCGGTGCCCGCTGGGCGTCAAAAGGACTCACTGGCCATTCCTTCCTGAGATGGGCCGGCGTGCTAGGTGCAGCTCGGTTCGGCTGACTTCGACCCTAACGGCACCGGCGGGCCTGGGAGAGCCCAGACCCGCCGCGTTCGCTCAGGGCGTGAAACACCGCAGCGGTCGACGTCACCGTCGCGATCGATGCGGCTGACCGGGCACCAGGCCCGCTGCCTTACCTGCTCAGTCCTCGACGTCGCCGTCGATTGCCTCGTCCTCAAGCTCGTCCAGTTCGGCCTGTCCTTCAGGGGTGGACAGCGCCGACAGGTCGACCCGGTTGCCGGCGGTGTCGGTCACCGTTGCCGACTCCAGCACGGTGGCCAGCGCCTTGTTCCGCCGGACGTCGGCCACCAGCGCGGCGATGTTGCCGGCCTGCACGATCTGGTCGGCGAACTCCTGCGGGGCCATCCCGTAGCGCTGGGCCTGGCGCACGATGTACTCGGTCAGCTCGGCATCGGAGACCGACACGGCCTCGGCATCGGCGATCGAGTCGAGGATGAACTGGGTCTTGACCGACTTCTCGGCAACCTCGCGCAGTTCGGCAGTGAACTCGTCCTTGGTCTTGCCCTCGGTCTCCAGGAACCGCTCGAAGGCCTCGTCGTCGTGACCGAGCTGGTGCACCACGTCGTGCTCGCGCCACTCGATCTCGGCCTTCACCGAGGACTCCGGCAGCGGCACCTCGGTTTGGGAGACAAGCAGCTCGAGCACCTTGTCCCGGGCCTCGGCGCCCTGACCGAGCACCTTGACCCGGTCCAGCCGGGTCCGCAGGTCGGCCCGCAGCTCATCGATGGTGTCGAATTCCGAGGCCAGCTGGGCGAACTCATCGTCGGCCTCGGGCAGCTCGCGCTCCTTGACCGAGTTGATCAGCACCGTGATCTCGGCCTGCGAGCCGGCGTGCTCGCCGTAGCTCAGGCTGGACGGGAAGTCCGCGCTGTCGCCAGCTGACTTGCCCAGGACGGCGTCGTCGAGGCCCTCAACCAGGTTGCCCGAGCCGACCTCGTAGGACAGCCCCTGCGCCGAGCCACCCTCGACCTCGACATCGTCCACCTTGGCGGTCAGGTCGATCGAGACGAAGTCGCCGGCCTGCACCGCGCGCTCGACGCCCTTGAGCGTGCCGAACCGGGCGCGCAGCGCGTCGAACTGCTCGGCAACCTCCTCATCGGTCACCACGGCCTCGTCCACGGTCACGGCCAGGCCGTCGTAGGCCGGCACGGTGATCTCGGGCCGGACGTCCACCTCGGCGGTGAAGGCCAGGTGGTCGTTGTCCTCGAGCTGGGTGACCTCGATCTCGGGCTGGCCGAGCGCCTTCACACCGGACTCGCGGACGGCCTCGGAGTAGGCCTTCGGCAGCGCCTTGTTGATCGCCTCTTCGAGCACCGCGGCCCGACCGATCCGCTGGTCGATGATCCTGGCCGGTACCTTGCCGGGCCGGAAGCCGGGCACTCGAACCTGCGAGCCGATCGACTTGTAGGCCTCGTCCAGGCTGGGCTTCAGCTCCTCGAACGGCACCTCGACGGCGAGCTTCACGCGGGTCGGGCTCAGGGTTTCGACGCTGCTCTTCACGGTGGGCTCTTACTCCTCGGCTTCGCTGGTCTGCGGGGGCGGTGCGGATGCTGCTCGGTCAATTGCTGCTGGGCTATTACTGCTCGGTCGCGCTCGTACGGATGAGGTTGCGCTGGGCGTGCTACCGCGCCCAGCGATGGGTCAAGCTCGTCGGGGTGACAGGATTTGAACCTGCGACCCTCCGCTCCCAAAGCGGATGCGCTACCAAGCTGCGCTACACCCCGGATAGGTCCCGCACTGGCGTACACCAGAACGCGACACGTACCGATCGGCAAGTGTACGGGGGTGCAGTTCGATGCCGCGCACACGCTAGTCTTGAACCGCAACCAGCACACCCTCCGGCTAACAGCTGGGTGGTATGTCGCAATTGCGGGCGTAGCTCAATGGTAGAGTCTCAGTCTTCCAAACTGATTGTGCGGGTTCGATTCCCGTCGCCCGCTCTCAGCGGACCAGCCGCCACCTCCTCAGCATCGCTCAGCTCAGTGCCGCTCAGCTCAGCTCAGTGCCGCCCAGCCCAGTGCCGCCCAGCCCCGCGCCGCCACACCATAGGGCCACGCCAGCCATCCCGATAGGGACCTTTCGACCCTGCCGCCAGCGGCCGCGATCGGCAATGCTGATACCGAGGCGGGGGCACAATCGGAGGTGGCTGTGAGCGGCGGTCAAGTCGTCATCGGGGTCGATGAATCGGTGGGCGCGCTGGCCGCGCTGCAATGGGCCACCGACGAGTGCCAACTGCGTGACAGCTCGCTGCTGATCGTGCACGCACCTCAGTTCCCCAGCGCGGTAGCCGCACACGGCGAGGCGGGCCTGCGGGTCTTTGACACCTTCGGGGTGCAACTGCTGCACGAGCTGGCGATCTTGACCGGCAGCTGGCGTAGCGGGGTCAACGTCAACACCTTGCTCAGCCACTCCGCGGCGGCTGACACCCTGGTCGACCTGAGCGCGAGCGCCGCCCTGATCGTGGTCGGCACCCGGGGCAGCGGCGGCAACCTGCTTTCCATGACCGGATCAGTCAGCCACCGGGTGGCCGCGCACGCGCATTGCCCGGTGGCGATCGTGCCGGACACGGCCACCATCGGTTCGGGCAGCAGCCATGGCGCGATCGCGGTCGGGGTGGCCAATTCCCAGGCCGGCCGGGCCAGCTTGCAGTTCGCCCTGGCCGAGGCCAGCCGGCGACGGGCCCGGGTGCTGGCGGTGCGAGCTTATGGCGATGACTCGCTGACCAGTGCCGAACTGGACGCTGCCGACCCGGAGTTGCGGGCGCAGGCCGAGAGCAGCCTGGTTGCCTCGCTGGCCGAGTACAGCGTCGAGTTCCCCGACGTCGAGGTGCAGCCGCTGCTGACCCGCGACGATCCGACCCACGCCATCCTCAGGGCAGCCCAGCAGGCTGACCTGGTCGTACTCGGCTGCCATCACAGCGACGACCGGTGGAGTACCCGGCTGGGTCCGGTGCCGAGTTCGGTGCTGCACCGGGCCGGCTGCCCGGTCATCGTGGTCGGCACCGCGCCCCGACCGGCGTTGGGCGGCTTCGGGCGCTGAGCAGTTTCGTCGGCAAAAATCAGGACGAACTCAGCTGTCGCGGACGTGCGCGCCGTAGACCGCGGCCTGGGTTCGGCGCTGCATGCCGAGCTTGGCAAGCAGGCCTGACACGTAGTTCTTCACGGTCTTCTCGGCCAGGAACAGCCGATCGCCGATCTGCCGGTTGGTCATCCCATCGGCGATCAGGTCGAGGATCTCGCGCTCCCGATCGGTCAGGCTGGCCAGCTTCGCATCAGCCGGTTCACCGGCCCGCAGCCGCGCCAGCAGCCGCTCGGTCACCGACGGGTCAAGCAGCGATTTGCCTTGCGCTACCTGGCGAATCGCGTCCACCAGGGACGCGCCACGGACCTCCTTGAGCAGGTATCCGGCCGCCCCCGCCATCACGGCGGCGAAGACCGCGTCGTTGTCGTCATAGGAGGTCAGGATGATGCAGCGCACGTCCGGCATCATCGAGCGGATGTCGCGGCAGACGTCGATGCCACTGCCATCGGGCAACCGGGCATCGAGCACCGCAACGTCCGGCCGGGTGGCCGGGATCCGGGCCAGTGCTTCAGCCGCGGTGCCGGCCTCGCCGACGATCACGATGTCGGACTGGCTGCCGAGCAGATCGGCGATACCACGGCGCACGATCTCATGGTCATCGAGCAGGAACACCCGTACCTGGGCCTCGGTCACGTTATCGGAATCCTCCATCTGAGGTAGGTCCCCTTTCCTGCTGTTGGCGACGGATCGGCCACCGGCGAGATGAGTTCGAACGAGCCGCCGTGTTGCTCGGCTCGTCGGCGCAGATTGTCCAGGCCGCTGCGCCGGCTGACAGCACCGACACCCACCCCGTCATCGGTGATCTCGACGGTGAGATCGTTGCCGGTGGCCCGGACCTCGACCCTGGCCATGCTGGCCTGCGCGTGCCGGGCGGCGTTGGTCAGCGCTTCGCGGACCACGGCGGTCAGGTCGGGCACCAGGTCGTCGCGGGTGACCGCGTCCACCGGGCCGGTGAAGCTCAGTTGCGGATCGAAGCCGAGCAGCGGGCTGACCTCGGCGGCGACCGCAAGTAACTCCGCGCGGGCGCGGCTGGTGGTAGCCACCAGGGGGCCGCGCAGCTGGAAGATCGACATCCTGATCTGGCGGATGGTGTCGTCGATATCGGTGACCACCAGGCCCAGCCGCCGGCCGACCGCGCGATCGGCCTCAGCCGCAGCGATGCTCTCCACGCTGAGCCCGGCGGCGAACAGCCGCTGGATGACGTGGTCATGCAGGTCGCGCGCGATCCGATCGCGGTCCTCCAGCAGCACCACCCGCTGCTGGTCGGCCCGGGCATCGGCCAGCTCCAGCGCGATCGCGGCGTGATTGGCGAAGGTGGTCGCCATCTCCAGATCGGCGTCGGCGAAGCCGGCACGGCCACGCAGCCGGCAGACGATCAGCGCGCCACGAACCCGCTGGCTGCTGCCCAGCGGCAACACCATGAGCGCGCCGACGTCGATCGGCACCAGCTGGGTGCGGGCTTGCTCAGCTTGCAGGTCGGCGATCAGCACCGGCTGGCCGGTACTGATCACCTGCCCGGCGTAGGTGTGCTCGACCGGGTAGCTCACCGCCTTCAGCTCATCGCCGGACACCCCGGTGGCGACCTCAACCATCAGCCGCTCGCCGTCCGAGCTCGGCAGCAGCACCGCGACCAGGTCGGCATCGGCGATCTGGCGGGTTCGCCGGGCAATCAGCTCCAGCGGATCCTCACCTTCGTTGGTGAGCAGTTGCCGGGTGATGTCGGTGGCGGCCTGCAGCCAGTCCTGGCGGCGGCGGGCCTGCTCGTACAGCCGGGCGTTCTCGATCGCGACCCCCGCGCTGGCGGCCAACGAGCTCACCAGTTCCTGATCCTCGACGCTGAACTCGCCGGACCGCGCTCCGGCCAGGTACAGGTTGCCGAAGATGGTGTCGCGGACCAGGATCGGTACCCCGAGAAAGCTGTCCATCGGCGGATGATGCCGCGGGAAGCCGGCAGAGCGCGGATCGCTGGACAGCGTGCGCAGCCGGATCGGACGGGGGTCATCGATCAGCGCGCCGAGCAGCCCCTTGCCCTCGGGTAGGTGGCCGATCAGCGCGACCTGGTCCTCGTCCACCCCGACGTGGATGAACTGCTCCAGTCCGCTGCCAGACGTGGCAATCACGCCCAGCGCGCCGTACTGGGCATCAACCAGCTCGCAGGCCGCCTCGACGATCCGGCGCAGCACCACCGGCAGGGTGAGATCACCGGTAATCAGGCTGTTCGCGTGCAGCAGGCCGCGCAGCCGTCCATGCGCGGCTCGGACGTCCTGGGCGCGATCGATCAGCTGGGCCAGCAACTGGTCCAGCTCGAGTTGCGGTCCGTCCAGTTCGGTGGCGGCCCGGACGACCTGTTGCCCGGACGGCTCCGACCAGCCCGGCGGACCAGGTTCGACGATGGTCATCGAGCTAAGCGTATCCGGCTCGACAGCCGGTTCAGCTGACATCGAGCAGGACTTCAACCAGTCGACGGCGACGGGTGGCCGGGGTACTGGCCGCCCGGCCGAGCCGCAACAGCACGTGTGGGCTCATCCGCAGGCCGAGGCCGTGCCGCAGCAGCGATCGGGTAGCAGGCACCTCGACGACCTGGGTGAGCAGGCTGGCGGCATAGCCGTTTCGGGTGATCTCGAGCAGCACCCGCTCCAGCGCCTCGCCCGCGTGCAGCCAGGCCAGCGGGTTGTCACCGGGGGTACCCAGCAGCAATAGGCTTTGTTTCATGCTGGATCCGGTCTCAGCTGGCAGGCTGCCGGCGCCGGTGGTGTCGAAGTCGCGGATCGGCACGTCGTCATGGTGGCCGTCGCCGCCGCGTGGAATGGCGATGGCGGGTACGCCGTCGTCGCGGCCCGGTTCGTCGCTGGTCCAGGCACGTAGCTCGGCCCGGTAAGCGGGGTCGGCGTTCTGAATCCGGTCGGCCCGCTGGCTGAGCACCGCGAGGGTGATCCGGTCCTGCTGCTGCACGATCGGGAACAGGCTGGCGCCCTCGTCGCTGGCCGAGACCAGTAGGTCATCGATCAGCGCCGACGGGACCGGGTCGGCCGAATAGTGCCGGCGGTTGGTACGGCGCAGCTCCACCACCGCGTCCAGCGCGGCGATCGAAGCCAGCTCCGGATCGAGCGCACCGGCGTCCAGCGATTCCTCGCCGGCGCCGTCCAGGCTGATCCGGGCCAGCAGGTTCGGCCGGGCCGGATCGGGGAAGCGGCTGATGACCGGACGCAGGCCGTTGGTGGCCAGCGACACCCGAGCGTTGAACAGCGCGCAGCCGCAACTGATCACCAGTTGCCGCCGGGTCGGGTCCAGGACCTGAAGCTGTCGGGTCGGGTCGGCGTGCAGCTCCAGCCCGGTACCGGTCAGCAGGAACTGCCACGGTTGGGTGTTGTGCACCGAGGGCGCGAGGGTGGCCCGCACCGCGGCCCGCCGCAGCGCCTGAGCGGTGTCCGGTTTCGTGGCCGCTGTCATGATTCACCTTTGCCCTTTGAACTTTGCCTTAGAACTTTGCCCTTTGAAATTCGTCGAAACGCAGACCACCTGTCGCCGCTGTCGGGTAACCGCGTGGGTACCGGTGATCGGGTAGCTCCGTTTCTCCCACTGTGCTAGGCCGCCGATCAGCTTGGCAGGGCCCAAAGTCCCAGGATCTGATCCCCGAAGTCCTGGGCCTTGACCGGCTAGGGTCGTGTCCAGTCGGATTCGAACGTCCAACCGGACGGTCGAGCGCCGGCGGAGGGCGAGCCCCATGCATCCAGCGATCGACGAAACCACTACCTCGACCGGCCCGCTGAGCCCAACCGAACTGGCTGGCCTGGACCGTTACTGGCGGGCCGCCAACTACCTGTCGGTCGGACAGATCTACCTGTTGGCCAATCCGTTGTTGCGCCAGCCGCTTACTGCCGAGCACATCAAGGCAAGGTTGCTCGGGCACTGGGGCACGACGCCGGGGTTGAACCTGATCTATGCGCACCTGAATCGGGTAATCCGCTCGCGCGGGCTCAGCGCCATGTTCGTCACCGGACCGGGACATGGCGGGCCAGGCCTGGTCGCCAATGCCTACCTGGAAGGCACCTACAGCGAGGTCTACCCGCACATCGGCAACGATGCGGCCGGGGTGGCCGCGCTGTTCCGGCAGTTCTCCTTTCCTGGCGGCATTCCCAGCCATGTGGCGCCAGAGACTCCGGGTTCGATCCATGAGGGCGGCGAGCTCGGTTACGCGCTGGTGCACGCCTACGGGGCGGCCTTCGACAATCCCGAGCTGCTGGTGGCCTGCGTGATCGGCGACGGTGAGGCCGAGACCGGGCCGCTGGCCGCAAGCTGGCATTCCAACAAGTTCCTCAATCCGGCGACTGACGGCGCGGTGCTGCCGATCCTGCACCTGAACGGCTACAAGATCGCGAATCCGACGGTATTGGCACGCATTCCGGAATCGGAACTGGCCGACCTGATGGCCGGTTACGGCTACCGGCCATACTTCGTCACCGGCGATCAACCGGCCGAGGTACACCAGCAACTGGCAGCGACGATGGACCGGGCGTGCGATGAGATCGCCGAGATCCAGGCGGCGGCCCGCGCTACCGGCAGCGGCCGGCAGCCGCGAGCGCGCTGGCCGATGATCGTGCTGCGCACGCCGAAGGGTTGGACGGGTCCGAAGGTCGTTGACGGCCTGCGCATCGAGGGCACCTTTCGTGCCCACCAGGTGCCGGTCGCCGATACCCGCAACAATCCCGAACACCGCCGGATACTGGAGGATTGGCTGCACAGCTACCGGCCGGAGGAGCTGTTTGACGCCGATGGCGGGCTGGTCGCGGAGCTGCGTTCGCTCGCGCCGACCGGCCCGGCCCGGATGAGCGCGAACCCGCATACCAACGGCGGCTTGTTGCTGCGCGACCTGGAACTGCCCGACTTTCGTGGGTATTCGGTGCCGGTACCGGCGCCGGGCACCGAACTGAGCGAGGCGACCCGGGTGCTCGGCAGCTTTCTGGCCGATATCATCGACGCGAATCGGGACCGGTTTCGCCTTATGGGACCGGATGAAACTGCCTCCAACCGGCTTGGTTCGGTATTCGACCGGACCGATCGCGCCTGGGATGCTGAGACCGTCGACGGCGATGATCACCTGGCTCCGGACGGGCGGGTCATGGAGGTGCTGTCCGAGCACCTGTGCCAGGGCTGGTTGGAGGGCTACCTGCTCACCGGCCGGCACGGACTGTTCAACTGCTACGAGGCCTTCATCCACATCATCGACTCGATGTTCAACCAGCATGCCAAGTGGCTCAAGACGACCAGGGCGATCCCGTGGCGGCGACCGATCGCCTCGCTGAACTACCTGCTGTCATCGCACGTGTGGCGCCAGGATCACAACGGCTTCTCGCATCAGGACCCGGGCTTCATTGATCATGTGATGAACAAGAAGTCCGAGATCGTCCGGGTGTACCTACCGCCGGACACGAATACCCTGCTTTCAGTGGCTGATCACTGCTTGCGCAGCCGGGACTACGTGAACGTGATCGTGGCCGGCAAGCAGCCCGCGTTGACCTATCTGGGAATTGACGAGGCGGTCGCGCACTGCACTCGCGGGTTAGGTATCTGGCCGTGGGCGAGCAACACCGACGGCGAACCGGACGTGGTGCTGGCCTGCGCCGGCGACGTCCCCACCCTGGAGACGCTGGCCGCGGTCGACCTGCTGCGCGAGTACCTGCCAGCGCTGAGGGTGCGGGTGATCAACGTGGTGGACATCATGCGGTTGGAGTCAGAGCGCGAGCACCCACACGGGATGTCGGATCGGGACTTCGATGCGCTGTTCACCCCGGACAAGCCGGTGGTGTTCGCCTATCACGGCTACCCGTGGCTGATTCACCGGCTGACCTACCGGCGCACAGGGCACCACA
>JBDSAN010000461.1:0-5171 GCA_039922115.1 Jatrophihabitantaceae bacterium | reverse complement strand
TCAGTTCCCTAACGCTCAATCCGGTCGAGCTCCTGGAGTTCACCCGATTTGTCGCGGCTGAGGTCAGCGGCGGTCGCTACCCCTACGTCCAGTACCAGGAGTCCGAGTGCTGGCATCAGCGGCTCTATCGCGACCGCCGGGTGGATATCTGGTTGATCAGCTGGCTGCCGACCCAGGGCACCCAGCTGCATGACCACGGCGGATCGGCCGGCGCCTTCACCGTGCTCGCCGGCGAGCTGACCGAAGCGATCTACCGTCCCGGCTCGCTGGTGGACGCGGTCCGGACCACCACCGACGGCGTCGGCTTCGGCGCTCACTACGTCCACGATGTCCGTAACCTGTCCGGTGAGCCAGCTGTCAGCGTGCATGCCTACTCACCGCCGCTGACCACCATGAATTTCTATGACCTCGACAGCGACGGCAGCCTGGTCCGGCTGGCGACCGTCCCGACCGAGGATCCGGAACCGATCGTGTGCCTGCCAGCCGCCGCACATCCGGCGGCCTGATGGACGAGCGGGCGACTTACCGCGGGGTAGCCGAGCTGTTGGCAGCGGCTCGCGCTGGCCTGAGCCGGCTAAGCCCCGAGCAGGCGGCCGAGGCGGTGGCGGCCGGCGCGCTGATCGTCGACATCCGGCCGGTCTGGCAACGGGCTGCCGAGGGCGAGATTGCGGGCTCGATCATCGTCGAGCGCAATCACCTGGAATGGCGGCTGGATCCCGGCTCGGATGCTCGGCTGGACTGCGCGGTGCCGGGGCAGCGGTGGGTGGTGACCTGCTCGCAGGGCTACACCTCGTCGTTGGCGGCCGCGGCTTTGAACTCGATCGGGGTGCCCGCCAGTGACCTGGCTGGCGGTGTGCAGGCCTGGCGGGCCGCCGGCCTGCCGCTGGTCACCGGGCCGAGCCGGATCGACCAGGTGGTCGCCCCGGCCTCGCTACTGGACTTCGGTGATCTCGGCGGTCCGGACGTCGAACACGAAGCCGCGCACTGACTCGCGAAAGGGCAGCCAGCGGCAGCTGCGAATGCGATCCACCGAGTCCCGGACGCTGGCCTGCAGGTCGCTGAAGCCGGGCACGTTCCAGCCCGGTTGCTCGCCGCTGTCGGCGAGCAGCTCGGCGCGGAATTGCTCATCGTCGAAGCCGTACATCCCGCAGTCGGTGTGTTGGATGACGGCGATCTCGCGGGTTCCGATCCGGCGTTGGCTGATCGCCAGCGACCGGAGCACATCGTCGGTGGCGATGCCGCCGGCATTGCGGATCAGGTGGGCGTCACCGATCTGCAGGCCGAGCGCACCGAATAGGGCGAGCCGGGAATCCATGCAGGCCACCACGCTGAGGTGCAACGCAGGCGGCAGTGGCCGCGGGCCGGGAAAGGTGCTGGTGTATTGCTGATTCGACCTCAGCAACCGGTCGAGCACCTGATCGTCGTTAGTCACCGGCCCCCCTCAGTGCTTGCCGCGCGGGCCAGCATGCGCTCGGCCAGGTCGACGATGTACTGCCCGTAGCCGGACTTGGCCAGCGCCTGCCCCAGCTCCAGCGCTCGTTCGGCCGAGATCAGGCCACGATTGAGCGCGATCTCTTCCAGGCAGGCGATCCGCACACCCTGCCGGTGTTCCAACACCTGGACGAACTGGCCGGCCTCCAGCAGCGAGTCGTGGGTGCCGGTATCAAGCCACGCGGTGCCGCGGCCGAGATCGACCAGCTCGGCGGTGCCCCGCTGGACGTAGCGATTGTTCAGGTCGGTGATCTCCAGCTCGCCGCGCACCGATGGACGTAGCGCGGCGGCCTCGTCCAGCACGTCGTTGTCGTAGAAGTACAGGCCGGTGACGGCCAGGTTCGACTTGGGCCTGACTGGCTTCTCCTCGATCGAGATGAGCCGGCCGGACTCGTCGGCCTCGGCCACCCCGTAGCGCTCCGGATCCCGAACCTGATAGCCGAACAACCGGCAGCCGGTGGTCAGCTGGGCGGCCTCGGTGAGCATCTGGCCGAGCAGGTGGCCGTAGAAGATGTTGTCACCCAGCACCAGCGCCACGCTGTCCTCGCCGACGTGTTCGCGGCCGATGATGAATGCCTCGGCCAGCCCGTTCGGCTCCGGCTGCACCGCGTAACTGATCGAGATGCCGTAGTCGGAGCCGTCACCGAGCAGCCGGACGAACTGGTCCTGGTCATGCGGGGTGGTGATGATCAGGATCTCGGTGATGCCGGCCAGCATCAGGACCGAAAGCGGGTAATAGATCATCGGCTTGTCATAGACCGGCAGCAGCTGCTTGCTGACCGCGCGGGTGATCGGATGCAGCCGGGTACCTGACCCACCCGCCAGGACGATGCCCTTCATCGGTAGTTGTCGAACTGCAGCGCGACGCCGAAGTCGCCGGCCTTCAGCAGCGCGATGACGGCTTGCAGGTCATCGCGCTTCTTGCCCGAGACACGCAGCTGATCGCCCTGGATCTGTGCCTGAACGCCCTTGGGGCCCTCGTCGCGGATCGCCTTGGCGATCTTCTTGGCAACCTCGGACTCGATGCCCTGCTTGAGCGAGCCGGTGATCAGGTACTGCTTGCCGGAGGCCTTCGGCTCGTCGGCGTCGAGGGACTTCAGCGAGATCGAGCGCTTGATCAGCTTCTCCTTGAACACCTCCAGCGCGGCCGCTGCCCGCTCCTCGGTGTCGGCTTTGATCGTGATCCCGAGCTCGCCCGACCAGGCGATGGAGGCGTTGGCGCCGCGGAAGTCGAAACGCTGGGACAGTTCCTTCGCGGCCTGGTTCAATGCGTTGTCAGCCTCTTGACGATCGATCTTGCTGACGACATCGAAGGACGGATCGGCCATGACTCCTCGATTCTGCTCGCGGTTGCAGTCCGGATGCGACATCCGACGGTAGCGCCAGTGCCTGGCCGGCAGCCGCCCACCCCCGAACGCGGCCGGTCGTCAACCGTCGGCCGCAGCTCGGACCCCTGCTGATCCGGCCGGCTCGATTCGTGTAATCTGATCCGCGCACGGTCGCCCGGCGGCCTGCTCACGCGATTGCGTGAGTACGAAAGGTGAGTACGACCAAGGCGGTTTGCCCGAGTGGCCAAAGGGAGCAGACTGTAAATCTGCCGGCTCAGCCTACGTTGGTTCGAACCCAACAGCCGCCACCATTCAGAGCCCTTTCGGATCCGTCCGAGAGGGCTCTGGCTTGTTAGCCGGCAGGCTTCGCAGCCGAAATTCGATGGATGAATTAGTTGCGGGGGGTTGCCAACCGACTACCCAGGGTTCATACTTGAGGGGCCTTGGTGGTCGTTCCCCCGTGCGATCACCAAGGCTTTTCCATGCCCGCAGTTCTGGTGTTGTCCTCGGCTCAGCTGGGCCGATTTCAAGTTCGCCTGAGCGGTCGGGTAGAGTCCATTCGGCGTTCGAGGCAAGCCCGGTGAGTCATCGGGTGACCGTCTTGTGCGCCGGTTGGCCCCCTTAGCTCAGTCGGCAGAGCGTCTCCATGGTAAGGAGAAGGTCTACGGTTCGATTCCGTAAGGGGGCTCGGTTTCACGCTCGTTTTGCTCAGGGGATTCGCCAGCTCGCTGGCCTCAGGAGCGGGACGCACGGCGGGGTAGCTCAGCCTGGTAGAGCAAGCGGCTCATAATCGCTGTGTCGCCGGTTCAAGTCCGGCCCTCGCTACCGCACTACGCAGCAGGCGCATTCGCACCATCCATGCAGTACCCGATTTTCAGCATTGAGAGGCACACACGTGGCAGCCACCGACGTACGTCCGAAGATCACCTTGGCGTGTCAGGAGTGCAAGCACCGCAACTACATCACCAAGAAGAACCGGCGCAACGACCCCGACCGGCTGGACCTGAAGAAGTTCTGCCCCAACTGCGGCAAGCACACCGATCACCGCGAGACCCGCTAAGCAGGTCAAGCACCTCACTCGCGCAACTGGCGCCAACCGGGACCCGGTTGGCGCCAGCTGTCGTTTGAGCACCGTCTGGACTTTGCCCAGGCACGGTGAGATACCGTGCGGATATGCCGCTGGATCAGTCATTCGTCGGACGGGAATTCCCGCCGACCGTGCCATACGAGGTTGGTCGGGAAAAGATCCGGGAGTTCGCCGAGGCGATCGGCGACGACAACCCGGTCTACCGCGATCCGGCCGCGGCCAGAGCGCTCGGCTACGCCGACGTGATCGCGCCGCCGACCTTCGCCATCGTGGTCTCGATGCGCTCGAGCGCGCAGGTGGTGCGCGATCCGGGACTGGGTCTGGACTACTCCAAGGTCGTGCATGGCGAGCAGAAGTTCAGCTACCAGCGCCCGATCCAGGCCGGCGATGTGCTTCAGGTCGTTAGCTCCGTGCAATCGATGCGCGCGGTGGGCGGCAACGACATCCTGACCATCAAGGGCGAGGTGAGCACGCTGGACGGCGAGCTGGTCGTGACAGCGGTGTCCACGCTGGTCGCGCGCGGGACGGCCTCATCGTGACGGCCCCCGCCGATATCCAGGTTGGCACCGAGCTGCCTGGACGCACCTTCCCGATCGAGCGGGCCAGCCTGGTCCAGTACGCCGGTGCGTCGGGCGACTTCAACCCGATCCACTGGAGCGAGCAGACCGCGGTCAGCGTCGGGCTGCCCAACGTGATCGCGCACGGCATGCTCACCATGGCCACCGCCGTCCGGGTGCTGACCGACTGGTTGGCCGACCCCGGTGCGGTGCTCGAGTACGGGGTGCGATTCACCCGGCCGGTGATCGTCGAGTACGGCCGACCCAGCGAGTTGCACGTTGCCGGAGTGGTGCGATCGGTGGACGAGCAGGCCGCGACCGCCGTGGTGGACCTGACTGCCACCGTCAACGGCGAGACCGTGCTGGCCAAGGCTCGGGCCACGGTGCGGCTCGGCTGATGACCGGCCAGCACCAGCAGCGGCTGGTCAAGAACACCGTCGAGCAGCAGTACGAGATCTACCTGGACGACCAGCGGGTCGGCTTGGCCAGCTACCTCGAGCGCGGCGACACCGTGGTGCTGCCGCACACCGAGACGCTGCCGGCCGTCGGCGGCCAAGGCTTGGCAAGCGCGCTGGTTGCCTTCGGACTGGACGACATTCGAGCCCAGGGCCGCCGGGTCGAGCCGGCTTGCCCGTTCGTAGCCGCCTATATCGACAAGCATCCGGAATACCGCGACCTGCTGTAATCGAGGCCTGAGGCGGCGCTCGC
>JBDSAN010000460.1:0-6532 GCA_039922115.1 Jatrophihabitantaceae bacterium | reverse complement strand
GATGTCGCCGTCGGCCAACCACGGGGCGCACCGGATCAGCTCGGCGGCCAGGTCGTCGCCCGGGCGCAGCTCGGCCATCCCGGCCACCGGCAGGATCTGCAACCCGGCCGGCGACTGACTCGATGGCTCCAGCGGCTCGGTCATCCCGACACCAGCGAGTGCGCGTCGGCCACCATGGCCGCGGTGGCTTGCTCGTCGGCCATCAGCAGGTCACGGGCCAGTACCCGGACGCCGTCGAGCTCGGCGGCATCACCAGGGTGGATCAGCCAGCCGTCCAGCAGGCCACCGGCCGATCGGGCGCCGTAGAACCGGCCGACTCCCTCGGCCGAGGTCGGCACCTGCAGCACCGGCAGGCAGGCATCGGCCATCCCGCGCACCGGCGCGCCGCCGATGATCGGGGACAGCCCGACGATCGGCGCCCCGGCCGCGGCCAGCGCCGGCCGGATACCGGGCACCGACAGGATGGTGTTGATCGAGACCACCGGGTTGGACGGCGCGATCAGGATCAGCTCGGCCTCGGCGATCGCCTGCTCGACGCCGGACGCTGGCCGGGCGGTGTCCAACCCGACCTGGACGAAGGCGTGCGCGGGCAGGCTTGCCCGGTAGCGCACCCACCATTCCTGGAAGTGGATCGCGCGCCGGCTGCCGTCGATGGTCACCACCACGTGGGTCTCGCAGCGCTGATCGGTCATCGGCAGCAGCCTCACCCCGGTCTGCCAGCGCTGGCAGAGCGCGGCGGTCACGTCCGAGAGCGGGTAGCCGGCCTCGAGCATCTGGGTACGTACCAGGTGGGTGGCGATATCGAGGTCGCCGAGGCCGAACCAGCCCGGCTCAGCGCCGTAGCCGGCCAGCTCGTCGCTGATCCGCCAGCTCTCCCCGGACCGTCCCCAGCCGCGCTCGGTGTCGGCCGCGCCGGCCAGCGTGTACATCACGCTGTCCAGGTCCGGGCAGACCCGCAGGCCGTGCAGGGTGATGTCATCGCCGGTGTTGACGATCGCGGTGATCTCGTCGGCACGGCCGTCCGAACCGGCGAACCGGCGAACCCCCTGCAGGAACTTCGCGCCGCCGATACCGCCAGCAAGAACAGTGATCCGCACCCACCGAACCTATTTCATCGGTACCGCCCGGCGCGCAGGTGGGCCGGCTCAGCGCGAGAGCAGCGGCACCGGATTGGCCCGCCGGATCGCGGCGGTCGAGGCGATCACCGAGCTGAGCACCGCGTCGCCGGCCCGTCCGGAGGTCATCAGCTGCGGGCTCAGCCATTGCTTGGCCAGCGTCCGGCAGCGCCTGGGTGCTGGCCGGCCAGCACCTCCGGCGGCACCGACCAGCAGCGTCAGGATGGTTTCGGCGAGGTCCTGCGGCGGCTCCCGGGAGGCCAGTTGCCGCATGATCTGCTGCTGGTCGTGCACGGTTGAGCCGGGGTCGGTGTCGATGATCCGGCGGCCATCCAGGCGCCACCGGCCGCTGGCGATCAGCTGCCGGCTGGCGGCATCCCGGTCGGCGTCGACGTGGCTGTACCAGCGCTTCCACCGGGTCGGGCCGCGGCTGGCAACGGCCGCATGCACCGAATCCAGCAACGGCTGGCCGGTGTCCGGGTCGCCGAGCGCCTCTGGCCAGTGCGCGCCGACCATCCGGCCGGCCAGCGCGAGCTCGCAGAACATGCCGGCCCGGACGGCCACGCCGACCTGCAACGGGTGCCGGATCCGGCCCCGAACCGGGTCCAGCGACAGCCGGCAGACCGTGACGCCGAGCGGCTCGCTCATCGCGGCATCCGCCGGTCACCGGATCGGTATCGCCTCGCCTGCATGATCACCTCGACTGCGCGTGGGAATTCTGAGGGCTCAGGGTACTTGTGCCGATCGAGGTTGGCCGCGGTATCTGTCGCGCTGCGATCCGGTCAGCGTGGCTAGGCTCGACAACGTGACCCCGGACCGACTCGACCGACCCGCCGACACTGCCGTCCGCCGAGCGCTGCGCCGAGCCCGCGACGGTGCCGCGCTGGATGTCACCGAGGCCGCGGTGCTGATGGCCGCGCGCGGCGCCGCACTGACCGAGCTGATGTCGATCGCGGCCGCTGTGCGGGACTCGTCCCGACCGGACAGCTCGTCGCGACCGGACTGGCAGCCGAGGCCGATCAGCTACTCCCGCAAGGTGTTCATCCCGCTCACCCGGCTGTGCCGCGACCGCTGCCACTACTGCACCTTCGCCACCGTCCCGCACCGGCTACCGGCGGCATACCTGGAGATCGACGAGGTGGTCGAGATCGCCAGCCAGGGGGCCGCGCTGGGCTGCAAGGAGGCGCTGTTCACCCTGGGCGACCGTCCGGAGCTGCGCTGGCCGCAAGCCCGGGAATGGTTGGACGCGCGCGGTTATGACTCCACGCTCGACTACGTCCGGGCCGCCGCGATCGCGGTGCTGGAACGCACCGGGCTGCTGCCGCACCTCAACCCCGGCGTGCTGAGCTGGGACGAGCTGCAGCGGCTCAAGCCGGTCGCCCCGAGCATGGGCATGATGCTGGAAAGCACCGCCCGCCGGCTGTTCACCGAGCCGGGCGCGCCGCACTACGGCAGCCCGGACAAGGATCCGGTGGTCCGGCTGCGGGTGCTGACCGACGCCGGCCGGCTCAACATCCCGTTCACCACCGGCATCCTGGTCGGCATCGGTGAGACCCGCGCCGAGCGAGCCGAGTCGCTGTTCGCGATCCGGGCCAGCGCGCGGGAGTTTCATGCCATTCAGGAAGTGATCGTGCAGAACTTCCGGGCCAAGGACGACACCGCGATGCGCAACGATCCGGACCTGGACCTGGATGAGTACCTGGCCACGCTGGCGGTGTCGCGGCTGGTGCTCGGACCGAAGCTGCACCTGCAAGCACCGCCCAACCTGGTCGACCTGACCGAATGCCTGCTGCTGGTGCAGGCCGGGGTGGACGACTTCGGCGGCATCTCGCCGCTGACCCCCGATCACGTCAACCCGGAACGGCCCTGGCCTGAGCTGGACAAGCTGACCGACCTGCTCGCGGCCAACGGCTACCGGCTGATCGAGCGGCTGACCGCGCAGCCGTCCTACGTCCGGGCCGAGGCGCCCTGGCTGGACCCGCGACTGCTGCCGCACGTCCGCGCGCTGGCCGACCCGGCGACCGGGCTGGCCGCGATCGAGCCGGACGGTTCGTCGCGCCGCCCGGTCGGGCTGCCCTGGCAGGAGCCGGACGAGCAGTGGGTATCGGCTGGCCGCACCGACCTGCACACCGCGGTCGATACTGAGGGCCGCACCGAGGACCGGCGCAGTGACTTCAACGAGGTCTACGGCGACTGGAATGCTTTGAAAGAAAGGGTGTTCTCGCCCGGATCGGCGGCCCTGGACTCCGAGGTTCGGCAGGCGCTGGCTGCCGCCGAGCGTGATCCGGCCAACCTTACCGACGCCCACGCGCTGACCCTGATGACCGCCGACGGGGACGGCCTGGCCGCAGTTGCGGCGCTGGCCGACCAGCTGCGCGCCGATGCGGTTGGTGAGCTGGTGACCTACGTGGTGAACCGCAATATCAACTTCACCAACATCTGCTACACCGGCTGCCGGTTCTGTGCCTTCGCCCAGCGGGCCACCGACGCCGATGCCTACACGCTGTCGGTCGATGAGATCGGTGACCGGGTTCGCGAGGCGCACGCCGACGGCGCCACCGAGATCTGCATGCAGGGTGGCATCGATCCGAAGCTGCCGGCCAGCGCCTACTTCGACCTGGCCCGGGCGGTGAAGGCGGCGGTGCCCTCGATCCACTTGCACGCCTTCAGCCCGATGGAGGTGGTCAACGGGGCCGCGCGAGCCAACCTGTCGATCGAGGAGTTCCTGGTCGGGCTCAAGGAGGCCGGCGTGGATTCGCTGCCCGGCACCGCCGCCGAGATCCTGGACGACGAGGTGCGCTGGGTGCTGACCAAGGGCAAGCTACCCACCTCGGCCTGGATCGAGGTGGTTACCACCGCGCACCGGCTGGGCATCCCCACCACGTCCACCATGATGTTCGGCCACGTCGATCATCCACGGCACTGGGTGGCGCACCTGCACCTGCTCGGCCGGCTGCAGAACGAGACCGATGGCTTCACCGAGTTCGTCCCGCTGCCGTTCGTGCACAACCAGTCGCCGATCTACCTGGCCGGGTTGGCGCGGGCCGGCGCGTCCCAGCGCGAGGTGAAGGCGGTGCACGCGCTGGCCCGGATCATGCTGCACGGCCGGATCGCCAATATCCAGACCAGCTGGGTCAAGCTGGGCGAGGCCGGTGCGGCCGAGATGCTGCGCGGTGGTGCCAACGACCTGGGTGGCACCCTGATGGAGGAAACCATCTCGCGGATGGCAGGCTCGGAGTACGGCTCGCGCCGCTCGATTGCTGAGCTGGAAGCGGTGGCGCAGCTGGCCGGACGGCCGGCGCGGCAGCGCACGACCAGCTACGCCCTGGCTGTTCCGGCCGGTGACCGATGACATCTTCTGCCAAATACCAGGTTCTGGCTTGACGAATCGGTAACGACACGAGTGTAATTCCAGATGTGTCGTTCGGCTTATGCTGGCATTACCTGAGCCGATAGGCACACCGAGTGCCATCTCAGCCCGATTCGCCAGCCGCAGGACAAGACCGACCAGCCTGATCCGACCCGCAGTAGGAGTCACCATGACAGACATTCCCGGCTACCTGGCTGAAGCTGACCTGTCAGATATCTTCGGGTTGCCCGATGAGCAGAGCTGGCAAGAACGCGCGCTGTGCTCGCAGACCGATCCGGAGGCGTTCTTCCCGGAAAAGGGCGGCTCCACCCGCGAAGCCAAGAAGATCTGCGTCGGCTGCGAGGTGCGCGGCGAGTGCCTGGAGTACGCGCTGGAGCACGACGAGCGCTTCGGCATCTGGGGCGGCCTGAGCGAGCGCGAGCGTCGCCGGGTCAAGCGCCGCGCCAGCTAGCCGCAACCAGCGGCCGCCGACCCGGTGCGCCGCGATCAGCTGGCCGGCGGATCGATCTCGTCGGCCGAGCGGCCCAGCAGCCGCGCCACCTGTTCCACCACCACGTCATGCACCAGATCGGCCAGATCCTCACCGCGCACCGCCCGGCTCTCCAGCGGCCGGCGATAGAGCACCACCACCGGCGCCGTGATCCCGGCGATGCCGGCCCGGAACAGTCGCGACAGCGGCACCCCGTTATCGTCCAGCATGTCCTCGTCGACGCTGTCGGTCAGCTCCGGGACGTCCTCGACCGCAAACTCCACCTCGGCTAGCTGATCGCCCAGATGCGGCTGCAGGTGATCGACCGCGTGCAGCACCATGGCGTCGAAGGCATCGGCCCGGCTGTGCGCGATCGGCACCATCGGCGGGGCCAGCATGCCGCGCAGCCCGCGGCCATGTCGGTCGCGCCGGCGTCCCGGCCGGCCAACCCGGACGCTGGCGGCCGGAAGCGGGCCGGTGCCCATGTCAGCAGCCACGATTGCAACCCATAGTCCGTTGAGCCTAGTGCGCCGGTTGCGCGCGACACGCTAGGAGTCGAGGCCCTCGGTCACACCGAAACCCGGCCTCGCCAGCTAGGGTCGCCGGTTGTGAGGCATGTCCGCCGTTGTACCCGCACGGGCTGCAGCCAGTCCGCTGTGGCGACGCTGACCTATATCTACTCCGACTCGACGGCGGTGGTCGGTCCGCTGGCCGCGTTCGCCGAGCCGCACTCCTACGACCTGTGCGAGGAGCATGCCGTCCGGCTGACCGTGCCGCGCGGCTGGGAGGTGCTGCGCCACGTCGGGGACTTCCCGTCACCGATCCCGCACGCCGATGACCTGGAGGCGCTGGCCGACGCGGTGCGCGAGGCTGCCCGGGTCGAGGTGCCGGCCGGCCCGAGCTACCCCTCCGATGGTGGCGTCACCGCCCGGCGCGGGCACCTGCGGGTCGTCCCGCCGCCGGTCTGAACAAACCGGGCCGCGACCGCACCCGCTGGTCGGGCCGACCCCGCTCGGTAGGCTCAGCTTTCGGCCGCAACGCATCCGAGGCGGCCGGTTCAGCGTCTCGTCGCCGAGGAGCCCGTCCTGTGATCGACCTGTCCGACATCGTCAAGGCCTATGACGTCCGGGGCATCGTCGGCGAGCAACTCACCGACGAGGTGGCGCGTGCGCTCGGTGCCGCCTTCGTCACGGTCACCGGTGCGGCCGAACTGGTCGCCGGCCACGACATGCGCGAATCCGGGCCGGGGCTGCTGGCCGCGTTCGCCGACGGTGCCACCAGCCAGGGCGCCAACGTGCTGGATATCGGGTTGGCCTCGACCGACCTGTTGTATTTCGCCTCTGGCCGGCTCGACCTGCCCGGCGCGATGTTCACCGCCAGCCACAACCCGGCCCGCTACAACGGGATCAAGCTGTGCCGGTCCGGGGCCCGTCCGATCGGGGCCGACACCGGCCTGGTCGAGATCCGGCAGGCCGCCCAGTCCTACCTGGCCGATGGGCTGCCGCCGGTAGCGGCCACGCCCGGCACGGTGGCCACCCGCACGCTGCTGGCCGACTACGCCCGCTACCTGCGCGGGCT